>JBGSVR010000485.1:0-2526 GCA_041752855.1 Thermosynechococcaceae cyanobacterium | reverse complement strand
GGCGAAAGCTGGGTGGCGATCGCCGTCTTAAACACCCTCGCTTTGTTGAGCTGATTGATATAGGCTTGAGCCACCTGCTTTTGCGAAACATCACTAAAAAAGATAGCCGACCGATACTGAGTGCCAGAGTCTGGCCCTTGCTGGTTAAGCTGCGTGGGGTCATGAGCAACTGCAAAGTAAACTTTTAACAGTTGTCCGTAAGAAATTTTTGACGGATCGTAAGTGATCTGTACCGCCTCCGCATGTCCAGTCTGTCCTGTACCGATGCGTTCGTAGGTGGCATCTTTGGCGCTGCCCCCAGCGTAGCCAGACACCACATTAGAGACTCCTTTGAGGCGTTCAAAAACGCCTTCCACGCCCCAAAAGCAGCCCCCTGCCAACACAATCGTCTGGCTACCTGAAGGGGGCGGTAAAATTGCAGTGGGATTAGGCAAAGCCTGGACTGTTTTTGAGCTGGATAGGCTGTAGGGAACCCCGCCCATCAGCACGGCTAAAAGTGCTGCCGCAGAGAAACCGAACAGCAGCGATTGCACAGACAAAAGGCGACGTAAAGCCATAGCGCAAGGATCCGGAAGAGTTGATATGTTCAATCGTAGACACCAAAGCTGAAAATAGGCTGAGGGTTATCTGAGTGGTTTCACCATTGGGGTGCCCCACCCCACAAAGTCTGGCATCTCACTTGGAATAGCTGCTACGACGCACCCGCCGATCGCCCGTTATAAAGGCTCATAGATTTCTCGGTACCTTGCTTTAGCGCCACCTCAACCGCATCTGCCGATAGATCTAGCACCTCTGGCAAAATGCGTAGTTCGTCTGGTGCAAATTTGCCTAAAACATGAGAAATGGTGTCTTTGGCAACGCCCACATCAGACACTTTGCTAATGCCAACCCGCAGCCGAGGAAAGTCCTGGGTGCCCAGATGAGCAATAAGGGATTTCATCCCGTTGTGCCCTCCCGCCGAACCACTCAGACGAATTCGCAGCTTTCCGACGGGTAAATCCATATCGTCGTAAAGGACCAGCACCTGCTGCGGCATCAGCTTGTACCAGTCCAGTACCGCTCGCACCGACTGTCCCGATTTATTCATAAAAGTGTTGGGCTTCAGCAGCCGAATCCGCTGCCCTGCCGCCGTTCCTTCCCCCAACTCGCCCTGAAACCGCCGCTGCTCTGTTAACGAAACGTGCCAGCGCTTCGCCAGTCTATCAACCAAATCAAATCCAATGTTATGGCGCGTGTGGTCATACTTTGCGCCAGGGTTGCCCAGCCCCACAATTAGGCTAATGGGCAGGGCAATGGGTGCAGGCTTGAGCTGCGTGGGTTCTACCATGTCAATTAACAGTCCTTCATTAGCCTAAACATTGCGAACAAGACTTTTGCCAGAATCCACAGCGTTCACTCTAAGTTCATTTGTGAACCCCAACTTTCTTGGGGAATAAAAGTGCGATCACCCGAAAGTGGCGCAACGGGTTCGGTGAGCAAAAACTTCCCGTCCTCAATCCACTGCTTTAGCTCTAAAGCCACCTGCCGCGACAAGGGAATGCTGGCTAACGGCGCAACCCGAACGGTCTTATTCTCAATTTTAATTTTGCCAGATTTAAGCTGTGCGTAGCTCACTAGCCCAAAGGTGGGTCTGACCCGCCGAGGAATAGAGAAATCAATAATAGGGGCGACTAACTCCGCATCTGTCACCGCACAGCGGCGCACTACGTCTTCATCCAACACCGGAAACGGAATCCCGACGCCCAGCATGAGGGATGGCCCGTACTGCTTAAAGTAGCAGCCGCGCACCCATTTGGGGTTCATTTGCTTGGCATCGCCAATCAGAGCGAGAGTTGCCGCTGGGCCAATGGGGGTATCGTTGGGGCGACGTTTTTGGAGCGGAAAATGCTGGGTACCTTCCCAGGTAATATAGCCAATGCCGCCGCCCATAAAAATGCGAGAACCAATGCCAATCAGCCTCAGGTTTGGATCGTTGAGTAAGGGCGATAACGCCCCTGTGTTGGAATATACGGCGTTACCCAGGCGTGGCTGGAGGGGGCCGAGGTAGGTATAGAGGGGGCGATCGCCCCCATTCACGCCCACAATAAAGTTTTGGTAAAGATTGCGCGGGTTAAACAAATAAAACTGGTTGATGGTGTCTTTGGTAATGACCGTATCTAGCGCGGCGCGAGGGTAGCAGTCTGTACTTTGCCCCGTAGCACGAAGCTGGACAGGCTTACCCGCAATCAGGTCTTCAATGACGTGCCCGCCCCCCCGTTCACGCACTTCTTCGCTGTCGCCGTCAGACATACCAGCGGATTCTGCCGATTGGGATGCACCCAGGTATAAATCGACCGCGCCAAACCCAGAGTAAGCCGCCACATTATCGAACCAACACTGACGAATTTTGATCGGCGGGTCGGTATGGCCTAGGTTCAGGATGGCTCCAGAAGACTCCATCGGTTCAAAAGTGCCCGTTACAATCACGTCTACTTCCGTCGTGGCTTGGGGAATGCCCACTTCAGCCACACGAGCCTTGAGCTGTTC
>JBGSVR010000484.1:0-3101 GCA_041752855.1 Thermosynechococcaceae cyanobacterium | reverse complement strand
CTGACGATACAGGTGGGTAGGGTCATTCATGGGTTTTTGCTCTTGTTTGGTCACTTAAGCGTCTCATGAATCCCTATCCTTTGTCGTCCTCAAACCTCGCTCTCGTAAGCTTTGTAGATACTTGTGTCAGGCAGTCAGGTATCACCCAGTTCTCCGCCAATCATTTCAATCGAAATACGTCGCCCACGATTACCATCTGAAAACTGGTCGAAAAATTCACCCCAGCGCTCGCGCGGCACAGATTTGTTGATGTCGATTTTACTCATCATAGGATTCCTTATAAAAATAGTAGAAAGAAACTAAGCAGTATCAATCTCTCAGCGCTTACTGACTGCTAACGCCATCCGTTGTGCGTCCGGTCATCTCACTCGAATGGATGCGATAGATTGCAATTACCTCTGAGCGCCCCCATGCATCGATCCAGGTTCGATTGATTGCAGGAGAAAGGGTTGAATTGCGCTCTTTAATCAAATGCATCGCATGATCGATATCCTGCTGTTCTGTGAGGCGATCAGCTCGACCATTCACAACCACGCTACGCCAATGAAGCGGATCGTGGAGTGATTCAACCTGTAGACAAACTTCTGGATTCGCATCCATGTCGTGAGTCTTCATGCCGACTGTTGTAAACAGGTAGATATCTGAATTTTCGAGATAATACTGCATTGGCATAACGTAGGGTTTGCCTTCATGTATGCAGCCAAGATGACCGTATCCTACTTGATGTAGCAGCTCATATATTTCTTGTGAACTCATTTCATCAATATCTAACATGGTTATTCTCCTAAAGATTTAGTTAGTGATGAGTATTGAAGAGAAATAGCTCATGTTTTACATCTATTTTGAATGGAGTGATGTTTTTAGATGGAGTGAATCTATGAAAATCAGCGATGAGAATCAGTCATTTGTTCAGAAAGCGTTAACAAAAAAGAAAGGTTTGTCACGCTTTGCACAGCGTGGCGTGCGTTAGCAGGTATAAAGATAAAGACCCCTGATTGAAGAACAAGATCTTTTCCTTCTAGCGTTAGTAAGCCTTGGCCTTCAATCACATTTACCGTTGCATTGCGAGGATTAGTATGTTCTGTAATGTGCATTCCCGCCGCCAACGACATCAGCATATATCGACAGTTCTGGTCTTCTAATATAATTTTGCTTTTAGCCCCAGTCTGTGGATATTCAATGATATCTGCCCAACGAATTTCGGTAGTTCTCGATGACATTATGCTGGTGGTCGTCATTCAATTAACCCTTTATTAGAGAAAGATTGATCTGGATAAGAACACTCGTAGATTGAGCGTCTTTATGAATAATTACGGAAAAACAATCTTGGAAATTGGTGCATGTCCTAAGAAAAGGTAGGCGGCCGATCTCAAAACACTCTCAGAATAAATAATTTTTTGTATGCTTAAGCTTGGCGCACGTTTTGCGGTGGCGTTATAGGCCGAAATTTCTCCTTCCAGACTAAAGTCGCTATCAGTGCGGTAGTGATCATTGTCATGCACTGCCTGGAAGATGAAGTTATAGATGGGGTTAAGCCCCAGGGTTGTGTCGTAATTTTCGGCAGATACCCAAAGATGATTTTGCTGAATATCGGCAAACATCTCTGTGGCGCTGCTGTAACGCTCATACCATGAGAACTCTAGATTGAGTGGAGTACTCTGAAACTCACACCAGAGCCAATCGCATAACTGGGCGATCGCCTCATCAGAAACTTTGGCAGGGTCACTCTCTAGATAAAGTTTGGCGAGAATTTCGACCTTGGATGCCGCCGCTGCCTGAGTATTGACGATTGAATTTGTGTCGTCATGAATCGCCCCACTGTGAACTTCCTTTTGTTGGCAGCTCTTGTTAAACCGTTCTGTGGACTGGCTCATTTCATTGATTCTCTACCGTTTCCGCAGCGGCTTCGGCATCTCGCCTAGCGGCGATCGCAGCCAAGGTTGCTTCTTCGGCCTCCTCCATTGCCGCCATTGCTAAGAAGGTTGCGGTAGCTGCATAGCTTTCAGCGCGCTCTGCCCGATTTTCGAGCTGTTTGATTTCACGACTGGCTATCCATTCCTCGACATGGGATTTTACCTCAGATTCTTTTTCTTCAAATTGAGTTTTGAGCTTGTCTCGGTACTCATCAAATTCTTTTTTCTTAGCGTCTAACGTTATCTTCGCTTCATCGAGTTTTGATTGAATTTCAACCTGAGTTTTTTTTGGCGCAGATTGAATACTCTCCTTCAGCGCTTTTGCCCGATCTTCAACTGCCTCTAAATTGTCATGAAGTTGTTGGGTGAAGTTGTCAATTGCAGTGCTCATAATGCTTCCTCTACTGTGTAGAACCTTTAGAACCTGTCGGTAGTGTTTTGCTGCTGTTTGTTCAAAGTCTTATACAGTGGATGCCAGACTGACTTCATGGCTATTTTTTCGAGTATCTGCCTCGTTTGATTGATATTCTTGTCAGATTTCGACTAAATTTTAACTTTGATTACTCTGCTCCTTAGTAGAAGGATTTCATGAACGGCTGAATTTATTCTCTACCTTTTGAGGGGTTTAGCAGAACTTATGCCAATAAAATATGGCTTAAACGTTTCTTTGACTTAAAAAATTATATTTCTGTTAATAGTTTTAATAACTTAACGCACGCTTTGTAATGGAGCCGTGAACTGTGCTTTCCCTTGGTAGATTATGATGAACGGGGTAATGATTATTGTTATGCACTGTAGCGATGAGCGATAGCTACGCACTCAGAGTCCGCCCCTCCTACAATTCAGCCCAATCAGCGTTTGAAGAATCTCTAAACTTTGACCTGTTGGGCGCAGATCAGGGGCGCTGGATTGGGCTGACGCGGGGTTACTGCGATCGCCTTTCGTCCTTCACAACCCAAAACCAATTCCCCCGTATTTTGCTATCTCAAACCGACCCCATTGAGTTTTTAGCAGGCTTTATGGCGGCCTGTATCTCAAACTGCCCCGTCTTTCTAGGCAACCCAAACTGGAGTATTCAAGAATGGCAGCGAGTGCTGGATTTAGTGCAGCCTCATCTGGTGTGGGGAATGCTGCCGATTGGGGTACAGCCTCAATCCCCTAAGTTCGCTAATACTCAAGAAAAAGGCT
>JBGSVR010000483.1:0-17179 GCA_041752855.1 Thermosynechococcaceae cyanobacterium | reverse complement strand
ACAGACTCAATCAGCTGATCTAACTCATAGGAGCGCACCATCTGAAGCAGCGATCGCTGCTTCAGCGTTGAGCTATCACGATGCGGCTCAACATTAAGAAGAACGGCAGCTTTGGCATTATGCCAATACACACAATTTTCTTCGTCAACCTCAAGATAGCCAATAGGAGCAGATTGTAAAATCATCTGCCACGTACTCAGACGCTGATGCAAAGACTGCTCCGACTGCTGCTGAAGCTGCACCGCTTTTCGCAGCCGCACCTGAAGGGGCATGGTAGCGCTATGAGACCCCGATGGAAACAAACGTACCAGCCGACTTAACTGCCGCTGCGATCGCACTGAAGACCAATACCACAGCCCTAACCCAACGGACAGCCCGCCGACAAACCCCCATCCCCCAGCGCTGATTGCTACCACAGCATTTTAGTGATCCCATTTATTATCTACTGGGCTATCCAAACCGATACCCAAACCCGCGTACCGTCACTAAATAGTCCGGGTTGCTGGGGTCTTTCTCGATCTTCTCACGCAGCCAGCGGATGTGAACATCGACGGTTTTGCTATCGCCAATAAAGTCGGGTCCCCAGATTTTTTCGAGTAGCTGCTCACGAGGCCATACGCGGCGAGGGTAGCTTATAAACAGCTCTAAAATGCGAAATTCTTTAGGGGAAAGATTAACGTTTTGGTCATTGACCGTCACTCGACATTCTTGAGGGTACAGCGCAATATCGCGGCACCGAATCACGTTGGCAGACTCGCTATTGAGCAGTCGCTGCCGTCGCAGGAGGGCACGACACCTTGCGACCAGTTCCCGCATTCCAAAAGGTTTGGTGAGGTAGTCATCTGCGCCAACCTCTAAGCCCACCACGCGATCGCCTTCTGTCCCCTTGGCACTCAACATCAGTACCGGAATGAGCGCGCCCTCCCGACGCAGAAAGCGACATAGGTCTAAACCATTGATTCCAGGCAGCATAATGTCTAGGATAATGAGATCTAAAGGCGGCAAATCGCCCCCTTGGGGCTGCTCTGCGTAGGTACGAATTAGGTCAAGGGCAGCTCGTCCATCTGCGGCTGTTACGACAGAATAGCCTTCGCTACGAAGGGTAAGAGCGATGGTTTCTCGAATGGTTTCTTCGTCTTCAACCAGTAAAATATGGCCTGTGGATGTCTCAATCGACGACGGCTTATGAAAGGTAGATTCCATTGTGGACAGCATACACTGCAACTCAATAGGGGCTTGATTCTAGCTCTGTTTTCAAGTTCATCCTACCACTCGGTCTTTAGGCATCCGTTACCAGATTCTAACTTTAACGAGAGGCTAACCTTTTCTTAATCTAAAATGGTTTGAGAATCATCGAAAAATCAATGTTGATATTTCTCAATAAAATGGCTGAAATTTTATTTCTAAATTCTCCCAGAGCAGGATAAAAATATGACTCAAATGAAAACGGTGGAACCCACAAGTATTTTACTGGTTGAGGATGACCCCAATGACGTAGAACTGATTCAGCTGGCGCTAGAAAACTATAATTTTGCCAACGATATCCGTATTGCCCATGACGGGGAAGAAGCAATCCACTACCTGATTGGACGTGAGGGAGAACCCTCCACTCAGCCATTGCCTCGAATGGTGTTGCTGGATCTAAAATTGCCCAAAATCAATGGGATTCAGGTTCTAGAAGCGATTCGCAATCACCCGCGCACCAAAACCTTAGTTGTAATTGTTATGACGTCTTCCGCTGAAAACCAGGATTTGCAGGCTTGCTATGCATTGGGAGTCAATAGCTACATCGTTAAGCCTTTAGACTTTCAGCAATTTGTAGAAGTATGCCGAAAGGTTGGTTTTTATTGGATGTTATTGAATCAGCTCCCGTTTCAAGAGTAGCCACGTTTTTGCATGGCAGCAGATTTGAATGACTCACGCTCCTAATGCAAACTAGAATTTTGTCCTCCTAGCTTCAGGTAAAAGGTTGCGCCCTGCTGGGGAATGCCTTCAGCCCAGACCGTTCCACCATGTCGCTGCACAATCCGCTGCACGATGGCTAGGCCAATTCCGGTTCCTTCAAATTCAGCTTGAGAGTGCAGGCGTTGAAACGCGCTAAACAATTTATCGGCATATTCCATCTGAAAGCCTGCTCCATTATCTTTGACCCAAACCGTCCCATCTGGCTCACTGCCAATTTCAACACGAGGGGTGGCAGCATTGCGGCTAAATTTGATGGCGTTGTCTATAAGGTTCTGGAAAACCTGCTGTAGCAGCGTAGTATCACCCACTAGCGTTGGCAGTTCGCCAATGACAAACTCAACAGGTGGTTGGACTCTGGGTGCGCAGCTATCGCCAACCTCGGGTTGGTTGAAGGAAATGGCTGTCTCTACCAAATCTCGGAGGGGCACGGGTTGCCAAGCCATCGGGCGACGACCGATGCGAGAAAGAGAGAGTAAGCCATCAATAAGCTGTGCCATTTTGTCGCTGCTGTGTTCAATCACCTCTAAGTAGTGCGCTACTTTTGGGTCTTCAAGAATTTGATGCTTTGAAAGCTGTTGCTTTAGTGCATTTACAAAGCCGCTCATGTGACGCAACGGGGCGCGTAAATCATGGGAAACCGAGTAGGAAAAAGACTCTAATTCGCGATTGGTGGCGGCAAGCTGGATCGCAGTTTGCCGAAGGGCTATCTCTACTCTTTTTTGATCGGTAATCTCGAAGTTAATTCCCACCATATGGCAAGATTCACCCTGTGCATTGCGCTTTACCAATGCAAAAGCTCTGATGAAATGGATTGTGCCATCAGAATGCAGCACTCGAAACTCAAGGTTATAGTCGCTCTCTCCTTCTAATGCTTTTTGAATTGCAGTTTCGGCAATAGGACGATCTTCTGGATGTACCCTGCTTGCCCAAGCATCATAGATATTGGTGAACTCATCAGGGGTGGTATCGTAGAGTTCATACATCCGATCATCCCAGGTGAGACTGTTCTCAACAATATTCCAGTCCCAGATCGCGATCTCGCCAGACTTTACTGCCAGCGTTAGCCGATCTGAAAGGTTTCGCAGTTCTTCTTCAGCCTGTTTGCGATCGCTAATATCACTTACTCTCACTAAGTTGATCGTGTTTCCAGCTACCACAATGGGCTTGGCAGCAATATTGCCCCAGAAAAAATTGCCTTGACGGGTCACATACTCAAGTTCTTGGCTCCAAAAGCCCTGCTCTTGGATTTGATGGGCTATATCAGCCAACACCTCATCAGCAAATTGATGTCGCTGAAGGGTATGGCCTTCAATGCCAATTAATTCAGCCCGATCTTCTACACCAAACAGTTCTACCGCCCGTTGATTGCAATCTAAGGTGAGCAGCGTCTCTACATCAACCAAAAACAGCGCATCTGCTAATTCATTAAAAATGGCTTCTCGTAAATCTCGGCTTTCGATCAGGTCTGCCTCCGCCAGTTTGCGTGCGGTAATGTCGATATGACAGCCAATCATGCGAATGGGATTTCCCGCTGTGTCCCACTCAATGACCTGCCCAGAACAAATGACCCAAACCGTCGAGCCATCTTTGTGTTGGCACCGCACTTCGTTGTAATAGGGCACTTCTCCATGACTTTGGACATGACGCTCAAAACAGTCCAATACGCCAGGTAAATCCTCTGCGAGAATAAGACGTTGCCAGGTTTCAGGTCGGTTGGGCAACTCCTCATCTTGGTAGCCAAACATCTGCTTAAGACCAGGACTTAAATATTCTTGGTTGCTTGGGATATCCCAGTCCCAATAGCCTGCTAAAACAATATCCAAAATTTGCTCTAGCAGCTTAAGTTCGCCTTGGATTCGTGTCGATTGTTGGTGCTCGGCTTCGGCCTGCTTGCGATCGCTGATGTCTCTAAAGTAAAGCCCCAAGCCCGCTTTTGAGGGATAAACATGAATCTCAAACCAATTTCCGGTCGGTTCAAACAATAGTTCAAGATGAACCGCAACCTGTTCGTTCATTGCGCGTCGATATTCTTGTTCAAGCTTTTTCCCTTCTTCGCTGGGAAAAAGCTCCCAGTGGGTTTTACCCAGAAATTCTTCAGGCTCTAAGTTGGTTAAAGAGGAGATAATTTGCGTTGCTGCTGAATTGGCATAAATGACCCGCCACTCGCGATCTAGGGTGGCATAGGCATCCGTCATACTCTCCCAAATGGTTGTAATTTTTTGATTGGCTTCTTGGAGACTGAGTTCGACTTGCTTACGATCGCTAATATCGGTATGAGTGCCTAGCATTCGTAATGGCTGACCCTCTTCATCCCAGGCAACGATTTTTCCGATCGAAAGAATCCACTTCCAATCGCCGTTTTTTGTCCGTTGCCGAAACTCCACTTGATAGTCTGGAATATTTCCAGCAACATAGGCTTGATAAACATGTGCTACGCGCGCTTGGTCTTCGGGGTGCAGCCGCTCTATCCATTGCGCATTGGTTTCTCGGAAGATAAGCGGGTCATATCCCAACATCTCGGCATATTCAGTATTTACAATGGCCTCATGCGTTTTTAGGTTGAGATCATAAAGCCCTTGCTTAGCTGCCATTAGCGTAAGGCGTAATCGTTCTTCACTTGCCTTTAGTTCTGCTTCCACCTCCTGCCGCTTCAGGGTATTCATCAGGATATCGGCAAAAATTTTGAGGAGTCGGATGTTGTCTTCTGACCAGAGACATGTTTCTTGGAAGGAGACAAAGCCTACAAGTCCTTTTACCTGATTCTGAGCAATGAGGGGAATAACCAGGGATGATTTTATGCCAAAGTGCTGAAAGTTTTGTTGATCGATCACCGCTTCTGGGGGTAACACTTCAGAGTTTGAGACATACACAATCTCACCTTTTTTGAGGAGATTGGTTGCCCATGGATAAACATCAAGCGGCAAATTTTGGCAATTTTGTAACTGGGGCGTAACGCCTGGGGCAACCCATTCATGGGTCATACTGTGGATGGGTTCAAGATCGGAGTATTGAAAGATATAGCTGCTGTCTACCTGCGTAAATTCGCCAATCTCTCGCAAAGCCTGGTTAATGCCGTCCGTGGTGTTTTGGGAGGAGAGTTGGATGAAGCGGCTAGAGATACCTGCGACAAGACGATCTAGTTCAATTTGAAATTCAAGTGCGTGCTTGGCTCGTTGGCGATCGCTGATATCGGTAATGGTACCAACGTAGCCCAAAATTTCTCCTGTTAATCCTCGTTCTGCGACGGCTTGCCCATAAACCCATGTCGTCTTGCCCTCACCATTTTGAAACCGATACTCAAGCTGAAAAGGGCGATTGTTCTCGACAGATGCTGTCCATTCCGAAATGACGCGATCGCGATCTTCAGGATGTAGCCCATCAACCCAACCAAAGCCCATCGCCTCTGCGCACTGAAGCCCCGCGATCTGACACCAGCGCTCATTTACATAGATGCAGCAACCCGCATTATCGGTCCGAAAAATGCCCACAGGACATGCCGCTGCTAATGCTTCATAAAACGTTCCGTTTCGCTGGAGTTGCTCTGGCATCAGAAGGCCCACCACGCAATTCAGGTCGTTTAGGATAGGGACATGACGAGCGTTATGCTGCCGAAGCCGGCTCACGGTCAAGAATACATCCCTGCATTCAGATTCTTGAAGCGTGAGAACAGCAGGAACCATTACCTGCGCCACCTTGATGCTATCTAAGGCTTTTCCTTGGGCACTTAGGCGAACCATATCACGCTCTGTCAGCAGGCCGAGGAAGCGATCGCCCTCTACGACCAGTACGCAGCTCAATCGAATCTCAGATAGTGGATCTTCTAGAGAGTCTTCGCATTCTCCCCCAGTTTTAGAGGGGTTACTAGGCTGTATTCCGCTCATCAGAGTCATCGCAGCCATTACGGTTGTATCAGGAGACACCGTTAGAGGGGTTTGGATAATCGCTGCACTCAAGTCTGTCGCGCTGACAAAAGGTGAAGATAACATCTAATTAAGCCTGCTCCCCTTTGGTTTCAGTCGATTTGAAGATGCCCAAAACTGCTTCAGTATAGGCGTACCATAACAAAATCTTTTAGAACAATCTTAGAGGTTCTACTTCACACTTCAGTATCCCTTGAAATTAGCTCAGGAATGACATAACCTGCTCTGGCTATCACTCATGTACATAGATTATTTTTATGATAAAACAGTCATCAATTTTATTTTCAAAGCGCATTTTTCATTCATAAGATATAAATCTAGAAGAAGATATCTAAGCTTTTATTATTCTTTCAGCAATTTTAAGTAGGATAGGCCGTAAGTCTATCCCGATAGCCGTTGAGGCTATTTAATGTCAGAAGCATTTGAATCCTTTGACAGTCAGTTCTAAATTTTTATGAAACATTAAGAGAACCTTCACCTTTCCCGTCGTTAGAATAGGATGGATAGGCTTGCAGTCCATATTTTTATAAGAAATCCACTAAGACACATTGACAAGCTTTAGATGCGGCTTCTTGAAACACAATCTGCCGTAATAAGTGGGCTACCTATGTGAACGATCAAGACTCTTAAGGAAAGGGTATGGATGAGAACAAACTCGAAACGGATACAGGTTTGACTCGCCTTCTCCATCTCCTCATCATTGAAGATGTTGCGCAAGATGTAGAGCTGATTTTGCTAACGCTTGAGGCTGCTAACGTCGAGTTTACCTATCACAACGTCTCAACGGCTATCGACTACAAGTACTGCCTAGAGCATGATGTTTACGATATCGTTTTGTCAGACTATCGACTGACTAACTTTAACGGCTCAGAGGCATTTAAGGCTCTAAAACGTTCGGGCAAAGAGATTCCCTTCATTTTAATTACGGGGAGCTTAGGGGAAGAATCTGCTGTCGAATTTATTAAGGCAGGCATGACAGACTATGTCTTAAAAGATCGGCTCTTTCGCCTGCCGATGGTTTTGCAGCGTGCCTTAGATGAGTTTGAGCTGCGTCGCCAACAAAAAGCTGCGATCGCCCAAATTCAGCAGCAGGCATGGCGCGAAACCATCATTAACCGCATTGTTCAATCAATGCGCGAAACGCTGGTTTTAGAAGATGTTTTGCAAACGATGGCAGATGAGCTTCATACTGCACTTCAGGTCAGCCGCTGCCTTATTTTTCAGCCCAATGCAGATGAGCAGCTTCGCATCACGTTTGTGAGCAGCCTTACGCCTGACAAATCTAGCCTTCTCGATCAATGCTGCCCATTTTTTGTTCATTTTCAGGATGTGTTGGCTCAGGGAAAGCAGGTTGCGCTCAACAATATTGATCTAGGTCTGCCGCCGGAGATTCAAAAAACGACGGACGCTTACGCAATTCGCTCTCTTTTGATTACGCCGCTCTACTACCAGCAGACGCACCTTGGAGCGATTAATCTGCACGTCTGCGACCAGCCGCGAGAATGGTCCGAACACGATTTGACCCTAGTGAGGGCGATCGCCGATCAGTGTGCGATCGCCATCCATCAGGCAAAACTCTACCAAAATGCTCAAATGGAGCTAGCCGAGCGTAAAAAGATTGAAGGCAAGCTCCGGCATGATGCGCTCCATGATACCCTCACAAACCTTCCCAACCGAGCGCTGATTTTAGACCGTCTGCACCATGCCCTCCAGCGTTTTCAGCGATATATCCATCATTCGTCTGTGCAGGAGCCGAATAAATTTGCCGTCCTCTTTCTAGATCTAGATCGGTTCAAAGTCATCAACGATAGCCTTGGACATGCCGCTGGCGATCAGATGCTGCAAATGGTGTCACAGCGGTTGAGTTCTGCACTCAGAGCTGGCGATTCCCTTGCTCGACTGGGGGGAGATGAATTTGTGATTCTGATTGAAGACATTCGGGAATTGAGCGATGCGATCGAGGTCGTGCATCGAATTCATGAAATGCTCAATCAGCCAATGCTTTTAGATAGTCATGAAGTTACTGTAGGAGCCAGCATCGGCATTGTGTTTAGTGCTGCACACTATACGCATCCCGCGCAGCTTTTACGAGATGCCGACACAGCGATGTATCGAGCTAAAAGCAAGCAGCGTGGATCTTACGAGGTGTTTGATACCTCCATGCATTTTCAGGTGATGAGTCAGCTTCAGCTTGAGCACGATCTGCGTCATGCCATTGAACACCAAGAACTAACGCTTCACTATCAACCGATGGTAAGCCTCAGCTCTAACCAGATCTTGGGCTTTGAGGCACTGGTGCGCTGGCAGCATCCTGATCGTGGGCTAATTTTGCCCAACGACTTCATTCCCATGGCAGAAGACACAGGCTTAATTATTCCCCTTGACCTATGGGTTTTGCGAGAAGCCTGTCAGCAGCTCAGCCAGTGGCAAAGTTGCCTGCCCAGTCATCGCGCGTTGTTTATGAGCGTAAATTTTTCAGGGCAGCAATTTTCGCAATCTCATTTGATGACCCAGATCGATCAGATTTTGAGTGAGGTTAACCTTGACCCACATCATTTAAGAATTGAGCTAACGGAAAGCGTCCTTATTGAAAGAACGAAAATTGCAGCCGAAATCTTGAGTCAGTTGGCAGCACGTCATATTCAGATTGCCTTAGACGATTTCGGCACGGGCTACTCTTCTCTAAGCTACCTGCACCGATTTCCAATCCACACCCTCAAAATTGATCGCTCGTTTATTTCGCCGTTAGGCAGCGATTCAGAAAATAGTGAGATTGTTAAGGCCATTGTCAATTTAGGACTTACCCTAGGGTTAGAGATCGTGGCTGAGGGTATAGAAACACCAGAACAGCTTCAGTTTCTCGCAGAGCATCACTGTCAAGTTGGGCAAGGATACTATTTTTCTCGACCACTTGATGCAAAAGCTGCCTTCGCGCTTCTCAAGCAGCAGACTCAGATTCTTCAACCTCAAATCGTTCAAGAAATGGTGTCTAGCGATTATAAGGGCTAAATTCAAATATTCCTGCTCTAGCCTAAAAGCGTTAGCCACATGGGCACAAGCGGTATCAAGGCCAGCATACTCAGCGCAATACTGCTGGCAATCAGCTCACGGTCAAGGTTATATTCTTCTGCCAATACGAGAGCTGTCAGCGCCGTAGGGGTGCCTGCCATTAACACCAGAGCAAGGCGCGGTTCACCCACAATACCCAAGAAAGGTGTGGCTAGCGCAACAATCGCAGGCATGAGCAGCACTTTAACGCTAGCAGGCACTAGGCCACAGGCAAGGCTGCGCAAGCTTTTAAGCTGACTAAGCCGCATACCCATCAGCAAAAATCCGCAGGGTATGACAACCCAAATGGATTGACTTAACGTGGCTTCGATTCCTTCTGAGAACTTAATGGATTGAGTAGAAGCGCCGAGCAAAAATGCCCATAGGGACGGCACCTTAACCACAGCAAGCAAAGAAGTCCACCAAGGGCGATCGCCGAATTTAGAATCATCACCATCCTCTGGTTCTCCAAAGTGATGCGCCACTAAAACGCCCATGCCGTATAGCCCCATAGCGTTATGCATGACCGTAAAAAAAGCGGCAAGACCTAAATTTTCTGGACTCAGGACAGAAGCGGCGATCGCCAGACCTACAAAGCCCGTATTGCCCAACATCGCAGACAATACAAAGCTGCCCTTGTGGGGTTCACTCTGTAAACCTAGCCAGTCTTGAGGCCAGCGTTGACTAAGCTGCAAGAAACTGAGCGCAATTCCTAAACCCAGCAGCAGCGTACAGACCGTTGCCGCTGGGGCAAGCCAGACCAGGCGAGAGAAATCGGTATGCCGCGCTAGGGTAAAAATTTCAATGGGCATCCCCACCCAAAAAAGTCCACGCCCCAGCAGTCTGGGCACCTGATTGGGCAAAACGCGAAGCAGAATCACGCCTAAGCCAACCCATAGAAATAAAGACGCATAGGCATGAAAAAGCGCATCGGTCATGGCAAGGGTCAGCTTGCCTCACACTCTAAGAACGCGGCACATTCAACGTGAGCCGTCTGCGGAAAAAAGTCGGCGGGTTTAACGCGGACTAATCGGTATGGCCCTTCATGACAGAGCTTCTGAAGATCTCGCGCTAACGTTGCGGCATTGCAGCTCACATACACAATACGCGGTACCCGACGCTCAATCAGATTTTGTAAAACCCCAGCTTCGCAGCCCTTACGGGGTGGATCTAGCAGCACCACATCGGGCTGAAGCTCAAGGTCTATAAGGCTCTGCTCAACGGTACCCACCTGAAAGTCAACGTTTGTGATCTCATTAAGCTGGGCATTCTGAATCGCCTGTTCTACAGCATCGGCCTGTACTTCTAACCCCAGACACAATTTCGCAACGCGAGCAATGGGCAGAGTCAGCGTCCCGATGCCGCTATAGGCATCTAACACCGTTTCGGTGCCCTGAAGGTTGAGGTGGTCTAAAATCACCTGCAATAGGGCTTCGGCCTGCTCAGTATAGACCTGAAAAAAGGTGTTGGGATGTACCTGAATGGTCAGCCCTGCAAAGCTTTCGCGTAAAAAAGGTTGACCCGCAACCCGTCGCGTTTGGGTGCCAAAAATGCGATTGGTGCGATCGCCGTTCACATTCAGGCAAACCCCCACAATTTCAGGATGGGCTTTCATCCAAACCTTAGCCTGTTCTTCAATGCCCGTCAGGTTATTGCCTGTGCGCGCCACGAGCGTTACTAGCACTTCACCCGTGCGTCGCCCGATCCGCAAAGACAGATGCCGGAGTTCGCCTTTGTGAGACTGCTCGTTATAAATTGACCAATCCTGCTGCTGAATCTCTAGCTTAAGGTAAGCCAGAATCGGATTTAAGCGCAGGTCTTGGACGGGGCACTGGTTGAGATTAATGAGGCGATGGCTGCGTTTTTGGTAGTAGCCTGCCTGCACCTTGCGCTTGCCCTGATCAATCACAAACCCTAGCGGGTAGGTCGATTTATTGCGGTAGCCAAACGGAGATGGAGCCGCCAACACTTCTTCGACGGGAGGGTTAGAGAATTTGCCAATGCGCTCTAGTGCCTGAACCACCTGATCGCGCTTGGCAATAAGCTGATAGTCATACACCGCAGACTGCCACTGACAGCCACCACATTTATCGGCCACTATACAGTTTGGCTTGGTGCGATGGATTGACGGTTCTAGAACCTCTACCAGTGCGCCGTGGGCGTAGCTGGGTTTTACAAAGGTGAGCTTTGCCGTAATGCGATCGCCGGGTACCGCATCGGGCACAAACACCACACGACGGTCAGGTCCCCAGTGACCCACGCCATCCCCTGTTGCGCTCAGATCTGCGATGGGCACTTCAATAATCTGATTTTGCTGCCAAGTTTGCAGATCGAGGGATGTCGGGCTATCCAATGGTACGAACCTATGTGTCGGTAAAAGAATGAGATCGAAATAGAAAACTCTAAAGACAAGATTGTGAATGGAGAAGCTAAGGATCGTGAATTAAATAACTTACAGAATTGCTTAGTAGCTATGCGCTTTGCACTCCCTCATCCCCTAACCCCTTCTCCCGCTCTGGGAGAAGGGGGACAAGAAATTCTGGCTCCCCTCTCCCGCTCTGGGAGAGGGGCTGGGGGTGAGGGTCAAAAGTTGAGGTTATTTAATCCATGGCCCTAAGCACAGTCCTATTTTTAGTGTATCGGTTTAAGGCTGACGCTGGGGTCTTAGTGCCAACCGAATCAAGTTAATCAGCCTGAAGCAAAAATGACTAGGACTCTCGCAAAATGAGAATCCTAGTCATTTTTAGTCATTTAAGACCAGATTTATGAACTAACGCTGAGCACCTGAAGTAACCTGCTGCGGACGATCTACCTTAATAACCTTATTGAGGTTCTTAATGGGTCGTGCAGCCTGAAGCTCTTCTTCGAGCTGAGTGGTAATAGCAGGATAGTGGTCAAAGGCCATCTGCAATGCAGCAGCGGCGATCGCCCGAATATCAAACTCTTCACTTAGGGTTGAAATCATGGGCAAGAAAGATGCCAAACGTTCACCCATGAGGGCTTCACGCATTTCACCCGTCAGCTTTTCAAGGCGACGTTCCTCAATCTGCGCCCGGGTTGGGGTGGGCAGAACCGGAATCTCTTGACGGACGTGGTTCTCAATCTGACGCATCTTCCAACGCTCAGAGGTGTGCGCCAGGGTAATGGCAACACCCTCGTTACCCGCGCGGCCTGTGCGACCAATACGATGGACGTAGCTTTCTTGGCTATCGGGCACGTCGTAGTTGATCACGTGAGTGAGGTCATCAACGTGAATTCCGCGTGCTGCAATATCTGTCGCGACAACCCAACGCACCTGCTTTTGACGGAAGCGCCATAAGAGCCGCTCACGTTGGCTTTGGCTCAGGTCGCCGTGGTACTCGTCCACACTGTAGCCAGCGGACTGAAGGCGATTAGTTAAATCGGCGGCTTCTCGTCGCGTCTGCACAAAGATAATGGCGGTATCGGGGTCTTCTAGCTCCAAAACCGTTTGCAGTACCGCAGCACGAGCGCTCATGCGGGGCACGCGGTAAGCAATCTGGCGAATCTGAAGCGGGCTGGCCTGAGCCTGCTTAATGCTGACGGTGACAGGATCTTTAAGAAACTGCTTTGTCAACCGATAAATTTCTGGCGGCATGGTTGCCGAGAAAAAGGCGGTTTGGCGCGTCTCGGGCACTTTGCTTAAGATCTGCCGCACGTCTGGTATAAAGCCCATGTTCAGCATTTCGTCAGCTTCGTCTAACACAAAGTACTGAAGCTGATCAAGGACTAAAACGCCTCGATTCAGAAGATCTAATACGCGCCCAGGCGTACCCACCACAAGCTGGGCACCGCGCCGAAGCTGCGTAATTTGTCTATCAATCGACTGCCCCCCGTAAATGGGCAGTACAAAAATGCTGGGGTTTGCCTTAAACCCTTGAATCGCCTGGCTCACCTGAAGTGCCAGCTCTCGCGTCGGGGTTAAAATCAGCGCCTGAACCGCCTTTGATTTGGGGTCAATGCGCTCCAGAATGGGAAGTGAAAAGGCAGCCGTCTTGCCTGTCCCTGTTTGGGCTTGTCCAATGATGTCTTTGCCTTCCAATAGAATTGGAATAGCCTGTACCTGAATGGGTGTCGGTTCTGAGAAACCTAAGGTCTCGAGACATTGAACGCGTTGTTGAGACAGACCGAGCTGACTGAACAATGAGGTCATGCATTCTCCTAATAGCGGGTCAACAATGTGCCGCCGCTCAAATTTGAAAAGGTCTGCTCAGAACTCGCCCGAAAAAGGCAAATAGCAGACACATCCACAGAGATGAAGCAAGAGGCTAGTGCTTCTGGCTTATCTTTCCGTAAACTGGAATTCAGCAGAGCAGCGTCACTAAAACAAATGTGCATTTGTGATGAAGGCCATTTAAAACGGTTCACCTTGCACTTTTCTATTCTGCAACAAACCGTTACAAAAAGCGAATGATTGAGGAAATAAATTTTTCCCTTGTGCTGGTCAAACTCCGTAAAACCTTTTAGGTGACGATGATTTGGGGCACATTAAAAAGATTTTGCGCTGTCACCAAATGACCATAGAGATCGTAGGGGTCGGCATCTGTAATTTGCACAAGTGCCATCGTGCCCAGTCGAGCTGAGGCGGGCTGAGCATCTCCAGCGTTGGTTCCAGGATTAGGCTGAATGTAAACCAGGCCGTCTACGTCCGGCGAAAACCGCGCCGAGCGACCGATGAGCTGGCCTGTGCTGGGGTTTTCTTGCTCAATCAAAACTTGGGCAATTTTGCCAATTTGTTTTTGGTTATTTCGCAAAGAAATGGGCTGCTGAAGCGCCATGATGCGATCGCGTCGAGCATCCATCACCTCTTGCGGAATCTGGTCGGGTAAATCACAGGCGGCGGTGCCTTCTTCAGCCGAAAAGGTAAACACGCCCACATGGTCAAATTCGTGGCGCTCCAGAAAAGCGCACAAATGCTCAAAATGCTCCTCCGTTTCGCCAGGGAAGCCCACAATCAGAGTCGTTCGCAGTACCGCGTCCGGCAGTTCGGCCTTGAGGCGTTCAATAATGGCATCATTAACGCGACCCTGCCAAGGACGGTTCATCGCCTTCAGCATTTCTGGGTGGGAGTGCTGGAGGGGCAGGTCTAGGTAGGGCAGAATATTCTCGGTTTCGCGGATGGCGGCAATGACTTCGGGGGTGAGTCCCGTGGGGTAAGCGTAGTGCATCCGAATCCAGGGCACGTCTACTTTACCTAAAGCCTGCAATAGCTCCACAAGCTTTGGTTTGCCGTAGATATCGGTGCCGTAGTTGGTGGTGATTTGCGAAATCAGAATTAGCTCTTTGACCCCTTCGGCAGCAAGCTGCTGTGCTTCAGCGACGATTGACTCAATGGTGCGCGATCGCTGGTTGCCGCGCAGGTGCGGAATAATGCAAAAAGCGCAGCGATAGTCACAGCCCTCGGCAATACGGAGGTAGGCCACACCTTCTGTAGTGGTGCGGTAGCGCGGGGTATTTTCGTCTGCAATATAGGTGGGTTGGGCACTGACTTCTTTAACGCGCTCGCCCAGCTCTACGCGCTCAATCACGTCTACGATTTTGTGGTAGTCGCCTGTGCCCACCAGCGCCACAGCTTCAGGGAGTTCGTCTAAAAGCTGCTCTTGAAAATGCTGCGCCATGCAGCCCGTAATCACAATTTTTTTGTTGGCTTCTGCCAGCTCTACAAGGGTGCGTACCGACTCTTCACGAGCAGATTGAATAAAACTGCACGTGTTAACAATGACGTAGTCCGCAGTTTCTTCATCAGTATTGACGGAGTACCCAGCCTCGACCAGAAGGCCCAGCATGTGTTCGGTATCGATCCGGTTTTTCTCGCAGCCTAGGTGTGAGACGGCAATGGTGGGGGATTCAGCCATAGGAAGCAGGGGTTTAACGAAACTTTTAAGTGATGAAATGATGACAAGCGGCAGCAAACGCATGATGCTCGTTCTCAAATCCTATCCCATGTCATCGCGAACGAGTTTTGCCCTGACACAACTACTGACGATTCCTCAAGCAAAACACTCAGAACTTCAGGCTTTTCACGGATGTTGAGACTGGGCGATCGCCTGATAATAATAGAGCGGATGCATTGAGCCTTTGCAGCACAATCTAAAAACGTAGGTGTTATCACAGTTTAGTAATTTAAATTACTGCTTCTTAACAATGGGTAAGACCTTTATAAACTCATCATTCTCATTAGGTAAATTTGCCCATTACCGATTAAAAAAATATCTAATTTTTATAACCTAATTCAGTGAATTATCATGCAGGTTTTGGACAACCATGAGAACCAGGATCTAATCCATTCAGTGCAGCACTCTATCTTTGAGAATCAATGGCTTGAGAGCGCCCTAAAAATTGCCCAGGCACTAGACTCCAGTGAGATTCTGAATACCGCAGCACATACGTTACAAAACCTTTTGCAAGCTGATCGAATTGTGATCTGTCAACAGGATGAAATAGGTCAAGGCATCATTGTTGCTGAAAGTGTCGGAGTAGGCTGGCAGGCTCTTTTGGGGTTAAAAGTCAACAATCTGAGCGACTTGCAATGCTTGGCAGATCGAGATGCTGGCTTAAAATTTCAAACTGGTAATGATGGAAGTGAAGGGTCTTTATTGGATCGAACAAGTTGTGACTCATTGAAGCTGATACAACAGCAGGTTAAGTCGAGTTTAGTGATCCCCTTAGTTATAGATAGCCATAATTGGGGTGCAATTGTTGCCCACCACTGCGCTCGTTTCCATGATTGGGAAGTTGCTGAAATTGAAAGCGGTCAACGTTTAGCCCAGCAGGTTGCGATCGCCCTTCAGCGTGCCCTTCAACTCGAACACCAACAGCAGGTCATCTTTGACCTTCAGCGCTCTGAGCAGGTGCTTCAAGACAAAAACTACCAGCTTACAAGCTTAGTAAGCCAGCAAAACTTTTCAACCCTCCAAGCAAACGCGCAGCTTAAAAATAAAATTACTGAGCTAGAACAAACCAATGACATTCTTGAGCGACAGACCGCAAAATCACAAATTCTGGCGGACTTTATTCTAAAAATTCGGCAGTCCCTAGAGTTAGAGCAGATCCTTGACACCACAACCTCAGAAATTCAGCGCTGCCTTCAGGTAGACCGACTTGCCGTGTGCCGCATTGATGCCCATAAAATTGGCACAATTATTGCTGAGTCAGTGCTTGCCCCGTGGCCTTCGCTCCTTGGGGTTGAATTTTCGGCTGAGTTATTTTCAGCCAAGTGTCAGCAAGGTCTGAGTCAAATGCCCTACAGATCAGTTTCTAATGTTGATGTCGCCTACCGCGATACCGTCCCCCAGATGGTCAAAATACTAGAAGACTGGGGCGTAAAAGCAAAGGTTGTCGTCCCAATCTTTCGAGGGTCTAGTCTTTGGGGGTTTATTATTGCCCATCAGTGTAGAGATGTTCGAGACTGGATGCCTGCTGAGCTAGACTTGCTGACCCAGGTGGCTGCTCACGTTTCTATTTCTATTGAGCAGGCAGAACTTCAACAAAGGCGACAGCAGGCGCTAGAGGTTAGCAATCGTACAGAGCAAATGCTGGTGGTGCAGCATGAGCAGATTGGCTACGTTTTGGCATCTAGTCCTGGCATTTTGTATAGCTCTCTTGCCCAAGGTCTTTATCAGCGCATCTTTTTTGGCACTAACCTATTTGAATTGCTGGGCTATAGTTCGCTAGATGCCATTGAGCCTGACTTTTGGATTAACTGCATCCACCCCGAGGACAGACCCTCGGTACAGCTCCTGAGCGATCGCCCTCTTATGAGCCAAGAATACCGATTTCGCCACAAAGATGGCTCCTATCGCTGGCTTTACGATCAGCAAAAAGTCGTCTATGACGACAGTGGCAAACCCCTAGAGTGGATTGGCTATTGCGTTGACATTAGCGATCGCAAACAAATTGAAGAAAAACTCAAAGCATCTTTAGCAGAAAAAGAAGTTCTGCTCCAGGAAATTCATCACCGCGTCAAAAACAACCTCAACATTATTATTAGTCTGCTCAACCTGCAATCGAGCTACGTGAGTGACGACGCCATCATCGACATGTTTACCGATAGCCAAAGCCGTATTCGTACCATGGCGCTAATCCACGAACAGCTTTATGGCTCTGAAAATTTAGCGCGACTAAATTTTGCCGACTACGTGGGCGATTTGGTGGATCATTTAGCAATGGCTTGTCAAACCGATACGGCGGCGACGGTTGAGCTTTGCGTTAATATTGCCCCTGTCACC
>JBGSVR010000482.1:0-1950 GCA_041752855.1 Thermosynechococcaceae cyanobacterium | reverse complement strand
GGCTGCTGCTGCTTGTCCATTAGATCTGTCGATAACCTCGTTTGTGTGCATTTGCGAGCCATTCCATGACGCGATCGCCCAGACTGACGCCATTGAGCCGATCAATCTCTCGGATCCCCGTGGGGCTAGTGACATTGATCTCCGTGAGGTACCCCCCAATCACATCAATGCCCACAAATATTAGCCCATTTTTTTGCAGCGTTGGGGCAAGCTGAGTACAAATTTGCTGCTCTCGTTCGGTCAGGTCAGACTGTACCACCCGTCCACCCGTCGCCATGTTGCCCCGAAATTCTTTGCCTGTGGGGATCCGGTTGACGGCTCCAATCGGCTCCCCGTCCAGCAAGATAATGCGCTTATCGCCCTCGGTTGCCTGCGGCAGATACTCCTGCACCATCACCGGAAGCTGGCCCTGGAAGGTGCTAATTTCAACCAGAGAGTTGAGATTGCGATCGCCTGCCTCCATCAGCAGAATCCCTTCCCCCGCCTTGCCACCCAAAGGCTTCAGCACCGCCAACCCTTTTGCTTCTACAAATGCCCGAATCGTTTGCTTGTTCTGGGTCACAATCGTTTCAGGAATTGCGTCCGTAAACTGGAGCGCAAACATCTTTTCATTGGCGGCGCGTAACCCTTGAGGATGATTCACCACCAGGATTTTTTGTGGGTCTACAAAATCAAGAATGTAGGTTGCATAAAGGTACGCGGTCGAAACAGGCGGATCCTTGCGCATGAAGACCGCATCCATCTGGTTGAGGGGCGATCTCACAGCTTCTCCCACGGCGCACCAGGGCTGAGGCACCTGCCAATGCCCATCTACAAGCGGGATAGGTTCTAAGGTGATCGGCTGGAGCAGCGCCCAGGCTTTTCCATCTACTACCTGAAGATCTTCTGCCTGAGTGAACCAAACCTCATGCCCCTGATTTTGCGCGGCCTCCATGAGAGCAACGCTTGTATCGTGCCCAGGATCTAACCGCGAAATCGGGTCAATAATAAATGCGAGTTTCACAGGGTTAATCCTTTAGCGGCATGCCTCAAGCATTGAGTAAGCCATCTAGTTTACCCTTTCTGTCTAGCGCATGGATATCGTCACAGCCGCCCACATGAACATCATTAATAAAAATTTGGGGTACCGAGCGGCGACCATCTCCTCTCTGAGCCATCTCCGCTCGAGCGGCTTCGTCACCATCCACGCTGTACTCAGTAAATTCTACGCCCTTACTGGCAAGAAGGTGCTTTGCACGAATGCAGAAGGGGCAGGTTGCCCAGGTATAAATTTCAACTTTTGCAGCCATGATTTAGGTTTAGCAAAGATTAAAGAATAAAAATAAAACAACGCCTAGATTTTGTAAGGGCGGGTTTTGCCGATAAATCTAGGATGTCCCAGCACAGTATCAGCTAAACCCGCCCCTACGGACCGTGTCTATTTAGCCAAACAGTCCAGCCATTGCACGTCCCATATTTGCGGGTTGCATGGCATCCATCGCAGCAGTTGGCTCATAGCCGCAGTGAACCATGCAGTCTTGGCATTGAGGGTTGCTGCTGGTGTGACCGTACTCTTCCCAGTTCGTTTTTTCTAACAGCTCTTTGAAGGTTTTGTAATAGCCTTCATTGAGCAAATAGCAGGGCTTTTGCCAGCCTAAAACGCTGTAGCTCGGGCTACCCCAAGGCGTACATTCATAGTCTTTATCACCTGTCAAAAAGTCTAAAAACAGGGGGTTGTGATAGAACGACCAAGATTTCTTGCCAGCTTTATAGGGAGCCAAGATTTCACGAAATAGCGCCTTGGTGTTTTCTCGCTTCAGGAAATGCTCCTGATCGGGTGCCCACTCATAACTATAGCCAGGAGAAACGTTGATACCGTCCGTCCCTAACTCGGTCAAAAAGTCAAAGAACTCCTGCATAATTTTTGGGTCAGCACCATCAAACACCGTCGTATTGGTACTGACGCGGAAG
>JBGSVR010000481.1:0-7785 GCA_041752855.1 Thermosynechococcaceae cyanobacterium | reverse complement strand
GCCATTGTGGGGTTCCCTGGCGAAACGGAAGCGCAGTTTGAGGCAACCCTTCAGCTTGTGGAAGATCTGGAGTTTGATTTGCTCAATACGGCGGCTTATTCCCCTCGCCCCAACACCCCAGCCGCACTTTGGGAGAATCAGTTGAGCGAAGAAGTGAAGGGCGATCGCCTTCAACGCCTCAACCGACTGGTGAATCAGAAGGCGGCACTGCGATCGCAGCGCTACCTAGGTCGAACCGAAGAAGTGTTGGTAGAAGATGCCAACCTCAAGGATCCAACCCAGGTCATGGGACGCACACGGGGCAACCGTCTCACCTTTTTCGCAGGGAATATTGAGCAGCTTCGGGGTCAGCTCATTCCGGTCAAAATTACCGAAGTTCGACCTTTTAGCCTCACAGGTATGCCAATGGTGCCTGTTCCGTGTGGCACATAGCTTACTGTAAGATTTACGCACTTCAGTTCAACCTAAGCAGTTTTTGTGATCAAGAACCCCAGTAATTTTTCTAATTATGCTGATGAACTTACGATGGCAGACTGCCCTTTTAGCGTTTTGCAGCGCGGTCGGAATGATCGGAGCAAATCCTATCCTGGCCTCTTCAGAAAGTGCTACGAAGCCGATAAAGCTATCGGTTAATGCCACTCAGCGAAGTGCTTATGCAGTTGTGCCATTGTCTAGCCTCAAGGGAACTCTGGCGAGTGGGGATGTTTCTCAACTCCCTTTAATGGTGCTTAGTTCTTCAATGGGGCAGCCGAATCGTTTCCCGAAGGTGGAATTCGATCGCACTAATCCAACCCGAATTATTGCGTTAGTAACGTATCTGGGGTTAGAGGATGATTCGATTAAGAACATGCGCTACCGCGTTGAAATGGTGCCGTCTGACTCTCTCTGCTCTTGCCAACGCTGGGAAGTTTCTTGGGTCGGTAGACAGCAGCAGTGCCAATCTGGTCGCGGATCTCAAGACTGGACAACACAAGTTTGCAGTTGAGCATTGCGTCGATTTTGACTGCGCTCAATCTATGCCAACCCGCGATTTGAGTGTTTCTTCACGACCCAAAAATCTCCTTCAACTCCAGGGCAACTGTAAAACTTCAGCATCCTGTCCTAGCTGAGAAATCTCGACCTCTTTCTCTTTCGTATTGAGAAGCCAGCCCTAGCGAACGCCGTTCTCCCTATACTCCTGCGGCAGTCATAAAACAGCCTCAGAGAACGTCTCACCCTAGCTTAACATTGGCGCTTGTTTGTCCAATTGAGGTGGATCTCAATTCAGCAAAGTCTGTCAGCACGCCATAAATGAGCCAGATCGCCATCGGTCGCAGATACATACAGGCACGGAACGTCCCTGTTGCCGTAATCGCTTCAGGGGTGCGGAACTGAAGGCCGTTGTCATAAATCTGCTGAACCACCGTTTCCGTTAGCTTAAAAGCCTCATCGCCCATGCCCATCTGTAGCAAAAAGGCCGCTAAGCCAAAGTTAATGCCCGTCCATACCTCAAGGGGATGGGTAGCATCCGGCTTTTCGGGGATGCCGCCAGGACGCAGACCATTGGCAGCACCTAACGTGCCGTTATTGAAGCTTAAAAAACAGGTTTCGTAAACGGTTGTCAGCGTGCTGCGAGTACAGTCCTCTGGCACCACATCCGGTAGAGAGAGCAGCCGCGCATAAAACTGACCGCAGAGCTGATCTGCCATCACCACATCTGACCCGCTGCCGCTATCGAGACGGTAATACTGACCGTTCCATAGGGTCGCTTGGTAAAGGGGACGGGATTGGTCTAGCCAGGTTTGGTAGGTGGTGATCTCCTCGTCTACCTGCACACCCGTAGACTGAAGGACTTTCGCAATGGCGATCGCCGCTTCCAACGCCGCAATCCACAGCGCCCCGCAGTAAGCGCTAATACCCTGGAGTCGCCAATCATCAAAGGTCTGATCCGGTGCGCCAGAGTTCTCAGGGATGCCGTCTCCATCTTCATCAAAGGCTTTGAGATAGGCTAAAGCCGCCGTCACCGCAGGCCAACACTCGGCTAAAAACTCCGTATCTTTACCGCCTGTGAGCAAGAAATTGCGGTAGACCAGCAGCACAAAGTCTGAAGGCAGATCTTTCCAAAGGTTGCAGTCTTGATAGCTGGTGTAGTTGGTTTTCTCCCACGGGTGTTCGTTGGGCGCACCTAAATCGTGAGGGGTCGCGTTCAGGGCTTTGCGAAGCGCAAGGGGACTTTCCACGCCAAGGGTATGGTAATAGCCAATTACACGGGTGCGATCGTCGGCGGTAGGGATGGCTCTGGCAAAGGCTCGCATCACCGACTTGTCTAGCTCCGGCCACAGCATAAACAGGGCAAAGGAGCCGTACAGCCGCACATCTAAGCTCTCATACCAGCGGTAGTCTAAACATTCCAGCACTGCAAATTGACCGATGGGGTCGCGCTCATCGCCTGCGCTCCACAGCGCCCCGCCGCTCGTGAGGTCGTACAGCTCGTTCATCAACCCCATCTTGAAGCAGTCCGACAGATCGGTACGGTCTAAAATCGGCTTCTGCCATGCCTGGATCTGGGTTTGCCAGTCTTGGTAGTGCTTGAGGCTGTGGCGCACCATTGACCAGGCGTTGTTGCCATTGCGTCCAAAAAAGTCGGTATAGCGACGGTAGTAGGGGATGCCTTCTGCAAATTCGGTAATGGGAAAATCCCAGGCCACCACAAAGGGGATCTGCTGAGACTCGCCAGGGGCTAGGGTAACGCGAACGGCGATCGCCGCCCCAATTTGTTCCCCCGTCACCGCAGGCGTTTCATTGCCGACATCCGCAAGAGAACCATCTTTGGCAAAAGTAGACCAGAGTTCGCTGCCGTCGCCATCAGGGTTCCAGCGACTGTGGTAGAAGACTTCTTGTTTGTAGGGGGAGGCAAAAGTGGCGATCGCCCACTGTCCTTCGCCTTCTGCGACGGGCTGCTCGATGGACTGAGGGGTACGTCCTAAAATGCAGCCAAACCGACCATGATCTTCAATGACCTGATTAAAGTTGCCAGTGCTTTCGCCAATGCGAGGCTGATACTCATAGGCAGGGCTACCGTCGTCCCGCACTTCAACCACAGGGGATTTAAGGGCATTAGTAAACCAACCCACCATATTTTGCCAGGTCAGCAAAATGCTGAGGGTAATCGGTTCTGGGGTGGGGTTGTAGAGCGTCCAGGCAAAGACAGCGACGGGGTAGCTGGTGTCTTGATAGTTGTGGGGCAAAATGGGCGAAAGCTGCTCACAGGTGATCTGTGCCTGAAACACGTTTTCGTAGACAAACCAGCTTCGCGGGTAGAGCGCATGATAGGTGCCGCCTTTTTCTGACGGGTACCACTGCCAGCTTTTGAGCGTGCCATCGGCAGCGGGTTCGGTAGAAAGCGCATAGGCTTGGGGGGCAGCTTCCCCGACCTGTTCAAAAATGCTGAACTGACAGGCGGGCATGGTTTGAAACACATGTTCACCGCCGTCGATGTGCCACAGGTTAAACTCCCCGCGTGGACTGCGCCCAAAGCAGCCTGCCCCAAATCCACCGAGGGGCATTCCGTGCCAAGGGCCATCGTCTAGGTTGCTGGCGTAGCGGACGGTGTAGGGGTTGTCCCAGCCTTTACCAATCGGGCGATTCCAGGCGCAGGTGGGAATGTTGGGGGAGGGGTGCTGATTTGTCATCTCCCAATTTTAGGGGCTTTGTGGACTTTTACGAACCTACAAAATCCGCCAATGCCCAAAAGTTTCTAAACCTCGTCAGGATTGATGCCCAATGCCCTTAAGCGCTTTGCTAAGCGTTCTGAATGGCGTTGGGCTAATTCCTTTGCCTGTTGCGCTTGTTCTAGCTGCTGCTCTAGGTTCTGCCGTGCTTGGGTTTGTTGGCGCAGAGCAGCGACGAGTTCATCGGGAGCCAGTAGTTTTTCGCCTGTATCTTCTCGATAAAACCCAATCAGCGTATCTTCTATCTGCAACCGCAGCTTTAGAGGTTCGCTACAACCATCGGTGATGGGTTCGTACTGTTCGCCCTGAAGGCGATAGCCTCTAAGCTGTTCTGGAATCCATTCTCCCTTGGGGTCAAACAGCCAGTATTCTTTGACTTCAAGCTGTTCGTAGAGCGTTTTTTTGTGGTTTTGATCTTGGGAGCGGGTGCCTTCGGACGTAATCTCAAAAATGACGGCGGGTACGGAGCCTTCTTGCCAGGTTTTATAGTTATCTCGTGGACCTGGGGGCACGTCCCAAATGACCATAATGTCTGGCGCAACGCGCAGCTTTGGGAAGCCCTGAGCATAGTAAAGAAACTGATCGGCTAATACAATGGCCTGCTGCTGCGCTAAATATTGCCGCAGAACAACGACTGCGTTGATAATGGCATCAACATGCACTGAGGTTTCAGCCAAGGGTTCTCCGTCAGAACTGGGATAAAAGATTTCTGTAATGTCAGAAGCGGGGCGGGTAGCGACCATCTTCAATTGCAGCGCTCATTCAGTGTTTACATATTAACAACTTGATATCAATAACTTACGGAGTTTACGACCGTTGACCTACCACTACACAACTGAACTCGTGGCAGCGCTAAAGCAACGGTGGCAAAGGTTAGGCGATCGCCTCAATACCCCCATCCTCCTCTGGTCTGGGTCAGCACCTGCGCGTAATTTTCCGGCGAACCATCATTCCTTTCGTGCCAGTAGTCACTTTTTGTACTTTGCTGGTGTTCCCCTTCAAGATGCAGTCATTCATCTCCATCAGGGGCATCTCACGCTATTTATAGAAGATGCTACCCCCGCTGATGCGCTTTGGCATGGCCCTTCTCCATCTCGTAGTGCGATCGCCGATTGCCTGGGTGCAGTCGCCCATTATCCGCTGGTAGAACTGCGTCAGGTCACTCAGGGTGCAGCAACCATTCCAGTGCAAAACTTTGCTACCCGTCAGCAGCAGATGCAGGTCTTAGGTCGGCCTTTGGGCGAAGCCAATGCGCTGCAAGGGCAAGATTTAGACTTAGCTGAAGCTTTGGTTGCCCTTAGGTTGGTGCAGGATGATGGGGCGATCTCCAATCTTCAGCAGGCCGCTAACGTAACGGTCAAAGCACACCTTGCTGGGATGGCTCAGACCTGCCATGCCAAGACTGAAGCCGAAGTGCGAGCAGCGATGGAAATGGTGATCATGGCATCGCAAATGGAGCCTGCCTACCAAAGCATTGTGACCACCCACGGTGAGGTTTTGCATAGCCAAACCTATCATCACAGACTTAACTCTGGAGATTTACTGCTGGTGGATGTCGGCGCAGAACATCCCTTAGGCTGGGCAGCAGATGTGACGCGGACTTGGCCTGTTTCTGGTCAATGGTCTGATTCGCAGCGAGCCATTTATGAAGTCGTTTTGGCTGCTCATGATGCCTGTATTGCCATGATTCAAGCTGGCATTGAATACCGCGATCTTCATTTAATAGCGGCAAAGACAATAACTGAGGGGTTGGTTGCCCTTGGCATTCTGAAAGGGGATGTTGCCACTTTAATGGAGCGTTCTGCCCATGTGCTGTTCTTCCCCCACGGTATTGGGCACCTGCTGGGGCTGGATGTGCATGATATGGAAGACCTTGGAGATTTAGCAGGGTATGCACCAGGTCGAGTTCGCAGCAGTGATTACGGGATGCAGTATCTACGGCTCAACCGTCCTTTACAGACAGGTATGACTGTCACCATTGAGCCAGGATTTTATCAAGTGCCTGCAATTTTAGAAAATAGCGCAACCCGCGCAACTTTTGCAGACTGCATTAATTGGGAGCGGCTGGCAGACTTTAATGACGTGCGCGGAATCCGTATTGAAGATGATGTGCTTGTGACCGAAACCGGATGTCGAGTTTTAACCTCGGCCTTACCCACCCAAGCAGATGAAGTGCTTCAGTGTTTAACGATTTGAGCTTGATAATGAGAGCAGCAGCGTAACATTAAAGCCCTACACACTTTGAGGTAGCGTCCCCTATGATCTTATCTCCCATACAAACAAAGCTTGCGATTGGGACACTCCGACGCATTCACCATATTGCCCTGAACGTCAAAGACATGGTGGCCTCGCGGCAGTTTTATGGCGAAATCTTAGGACTACACGAATTAACCGGAGATGAAGTGCCAGAGACACTGAGATCGCTTGTCATCCAAGGCAAAGTTGCTAACTTCATCACCCCCGATGGCACCGTCCTTGACCTATTTTGGGAGCCGGAACTTACGCCACCTAATCTTGACCCGAAACAGCAGTTTACCCGTGCCAATCACTTGGCATTTGATATAGCGCCAGAATTATTTGATCAGGCTGTCACCGTCATCCATCAAAACCAAATCTTGATCGATCACGGCCCCGTCACCCGCCCAACCGGACGAGGCATTTATTTTTATGACCCCGACGGCTTTTTAGTGGAAATTCGCTGCGATGCGGGGAGCATTCTTGGAAATTTAATTTAGACAACGGGTGGCCTTTTCTCATTGAGCCTCGGTTGATAGCAGGTCACAGCAACATGTTCAGCCCGATTCAACAACCATTCCGGTAACTCTACCCAGTCAATAAAAGCAGCCGTTCCACAGCAGGCTAATATTTCACTCATTTTGTGATGACCTTTTTTCCAGCGCTGATAAATATTTTGTGCCTGCCCCACATAGATGACACTGCCTGCCGCATCCAGTACGCGGTAAATGCCGCAGCAAGATGGTAAATCCTTAATCTGAGTAATTGGTAGCATTTTACATGTTCAGATCCGCTAGCGTGATGTCCAAATCATCCGTCTGAGAACTCCATTGGATAATTTGCCAAGCTTTTTCGACAGCGACAACCGCCGTTCCAGCGAGTCGCTCGACGCGATGCAGCGATTGCTTAAGTTCCTTTTCTTCTCGCGCTAGGTCATCTAAGGTCAGATCATCTTGTAACAGTGAATAGATTAATAGCCACTGAGCCTTGTAACGCAGGTCGCGACCTTGAGTAAGGTCAGGCCGCTGCTTCTTAAGCGCGGTCGTCTCCGCTACGCCCACTTGCCTAAAGACTTCCGTTTTGATCACCTGGAGCTTCATACCGCGTCATCTCCGTCATTCGCTAGCTTTTTGTAGCGAATGACGGTCTTCACTAGCTTCAGAATTTCCGATTGTTCCCAATCTAGGAGCGACGCTCCCAGGGTAAGTGCATTGTTAACGGAGCGAGTTTTATAAATCTGGTTAACTTTATCTTGTACACCAGGTTCAACCTCTGCCTGCTCTAGCACTTTTTTGACTAGGACACGCTGCACTCGGTAAGTATCGTTCCACTGCTGGAGTGATCGCTGGCTGTTTTCCAGTTTGGCGACCGTTTTCAGCTTCTCCGACCAACTATCTAAGAGAGTTGCTAACGCACTCGCTGATTGAACTCCCGCCTTTTGCAGCAGGTTCCTCAGAATATTGCCGCGGTTTTGGGCAACCTGGATTACTTTTATATGCTCATCTCGGTAAAGCGCCAAAACCAGTTCTGTAGCGGCATTGGTAGCATGTTTAGCATGAAAGTTGGAGGCATAGCCTAGCCCTACCCTAATTTCCTGCAATACATCATCATAATTAGTTACGCTGTGGCGCAAATGATTTAGCAACTCCCGTCCCGAAGCGGAGGAAAAATCTAGAACGTCACCATATTGATTACAAATTTGGTCGTGTTCTAGATCTGTGGAATTGAAATTAAAATGCACAACCAAACTCAAAGCGATTAATGAACAGTCCAATCACAAGGTCATGCATGACAACTGTTTTGGAGAAACAAATCGTTTTGCGAGCTAATCGCTTAATGC
>JBGSVR010000480.1:0-5935 GCA_041752855.1 Thermosynechococcaceae cyanobacterium | reverse complement strand
GTTAACTTCTCAATTGTGCGAACGATCTCAATGAATTTGTTTCGACACAATGGCTTTGCTTCTATCACCAAAGGTCTCAGACAGCTTGCTCATGATGTGCCTCGTCTATTTTTCTTTTTCCAATAAATCAGCCCTGCCCTACCGATAGTGCCCCCAATGCCGCATATTGTGAAACCACAGGCGGACAGATCAAAATCGTGTCCTGAATTTTCTGGATAGACTCCAGTAGATGGGTTGGAACTGCCATATACCCAATTCGCCAACTGGCAAATCCATAGGCTTTAGAAAGGCTAAATAAAGAGATCGTATGCTGACAGCCTGGGTCAAACCGCGCTGGGGAGACATGCTCAACGCCGTCATAGGTGAAATACTCATAGGCTTCATCGCTGATGTGATAGATGCCGCGTTCTTGGCACAGCGCGTTGACCGCCTGTAGCGCCTCAGATGGATACACAGCCCCCGTCGGGTTATTGGGTGAAATGGTCACAATTGCGCGAGTGCGGAGTGTCACGGCGGCCTGAATCGCCTCAACCTGGAGCTGATAGTTCTCGTCTGTAGGCACCAAAACAGCCCTACAGCTTGCCATGGCGATCGCCATTTCATGGTTAAAGTAGTAGGGCGTTTGCAGAATAATCTCATCCCCTGGCTGCGTGATTGACAGCAGCGCATTCACAAACCCCATATTGCTGCCTGCTGTCACTACCACTTGATGGTTGCCGTCGAGCTGGATATGATTTTCAGTGGCGAGCTTATGGGCGATCGCCGCTCTCAACTCAGAAATGCCCTGAACGTCTTGATATTTGTGTAGATCTGGGTTGGCGAAGAACGGGGCGATCGCCTGAGTCACCTCTGGTGGTGGGCCATAGAACACAACGCCCTGCCCTAACGAAATGGTGCCGGGGTTCTGCCGAATCAGCTCCCCCACAATAGGGATAATCGGCGACTGAACCGCCTGCATCCGCGTCGGCGACAGTCTTGTATTAGAAGTTTGCCCCATCTCAGTGCCCTAGACGTTTTGCCTTATGAACCCTTTTGATTTTGAGCACGAAAGCGCCCCGCAATAAAATCTCGCTGCTGAGCATGTTTTGTCTTACGCCCAGTCACGCGCTTGCGCCACATTCTAAAGCTCGATGCTTTCATTTCTCGTCGCATCAGGGCAATCACCTGCTTCTCTAATAGACCAAACTGAAGGGCGATCGCCTCAAAGGTCGTCCGGTCTTCCCAGGCCATTTCAATAATGCGGTCGATGGTTTGACTATCTAGATCTGGCAAATCCACGGGTTGTCACGCTAAAAATATGGTTAAGTCGCTCGTCATAGCCTAACGTAATCAAAGTAACCCTTTCAATGTCGCCTTTTGCCGTGATGAGCCAGCTCAAATGACCAATATCTCAGCGCCAACAGCAGCCTTTACACACCTTGTTGGTTGTGAATAAAGATCTCAATCAGGCAACCTATGCAGCCCCCGCTATTGTCAACCACTATGCACAGCTCAATATGCTACAGCCTGCTGAACAGGCCATACTTGATCTGCTAAAACAGCAGGGTACCAAGCTCAAGATGCTTGACATTGGGGTGGGTGGTGGACGCACAACCCAACATTTTTCTGCGATCACATCAGAGTATATCGGCATAGACTACTCTGATGCAATGATTTCAGCCTGCAAAGCAAGATTCAAAAACTCCACTCAAAATATTTCATTTGAAGTCTATGACGCGAGAAATTTGAGCCAATTTGCAGAAAATTCTTTCGATTTTGTTTTATTTAGCTTTAACGGCATAGATTATACATCCCATAAAGAACGACTTACGATTTTAGAAGAAATTAGCAGGGTCGGCAAATCCGGAGGGTATTTCTTTTTTTCTAGTCATAACCTTCAGGGTATTGAGCAACAATTTGATCTTGGGAAACAGCTCAGCTTTAACCCTCTTAAAGCCTACGTCAATTTAATAATGACTGCGCTCTTATATTTATTTAATCGCTCAGTTAGTACTACTCAGATAAAGGCTTCTGATTATCTTATTCTTCGAGATGAATCTCATAACTTTCGGCTCCAGACTTATTACATCAGACCTAAAGAACAAATTCATCAGCTAAAGGATGGATTCAAAGATTTTAGAGTCTATTCGTGGAAACAAGAGGTAGAAATTGAAGGGGATAAAGAACTAAGTTCTAATTGCGATTCATGGCTGTACTACCTCTGTACTATTCAGTAAAAAATCAAATATTCCTGCACTAAGCGAGAATTATCCTTCTATTGGAATATTTATTCAGCAATAGACTCATACCTTAGAAGGACGTAATCTTAGCCATTTTTAGATAAGTTGAGAAAACTATTAGTTAGTAAAAAGGAAAAGTTATGAGCAATCGATCTTCAAAATCATCTGAGCTGAATCCTCCCGAAAATATTACGCCTTCAGCTAAAACTGTTTTTTCTGCATTGGCTGTCTTACTTCCAATTACACTTTTATTCTTGGGATTATTTACAGGCGCACTTAATCCATAATTAAATTGTATTTTTCAATCAAAAGGTGCTTAAAGATTAAGTTAATCTTTAAGCACCTTTTATTTTATCGACACAAGAGAATTTTTTTGATATTACAGCTTGTATAAATCTTTTTCTTCAGGCTGCAATTTATGAGGATTAAGGAGATTTATAGCTTCCTTAGGGAGCTGGGCGATCGCCTCTTTCACAAACGCCTTTACAAATTCGTCTCGACGATTGAGTTCAAACTGCTGTTTGACCACCGCCGTAATGCCCCCATCGCCCCAATCTTGGTCATTGCGAAAATACTGCACAAAGCTTTTGCCTGCAATTCGGGTGAGGTAAGCCGCACTGATGCTTTGGATAGATTTACCCACCACATAACCGCCCACGCTTAGCTCTAACGCGGTTGTGATAACTTCCATTACCCCCGTCACAATGCCCAATCCCCCTAAAGTTTTAGCCAGCGATAACGCCAATTCCTTGCCCCGCTCTAGATCCATCTCGCAATCGTAAACCCTCCCCAGTTCTACCACCAGTTGGGCATTGACCACTGCTGTGGCTAACAGGTCAACCACGGGCAAGGGCGTAATCCAAATTACCCCCGCCCCAATCCACTGGAAGCGATCAACTAACCGATTGGCCTGTTTGAGTCGCTGGTCATCCATAAGCTGCTTGACGTCATCCCCCAAACGAGACGCCTGAAGCAGGATGTTGTCGGCTAAAAGTTCTTCCCCCTCAGCTCGCAGAATGGTCACTATCTGTCGCAGCAATGCCACAATCTCGGGGCTGCGCTCAACGGATGCCCCACTGGTTAACTTCAAAGCTTGAGGGGCAGCGGCGATTGCTACAATCTCGTCATCCGGTACTCGCTCTTGCAGCCGCTGCACAATTGCATCGCGGTCGGCGGTCGGGTAGCGATCGATTTTGTTAAAGACCAAAATAAAGCGCTTGCCAATATTTTGGAGTGCGCTCAGCGCTTTGTATTCAGACTGGGTTAGGTCGCCGTCTACGACAAACAGCAGCAGATCGGCCTCGGTTGCCAACTGTCGTGCAGCTTTTTCTCGCTCAGTTCCGGCGATGCCGACCTCTAATAAACCTGGCGTATCTGTAATGTGTAATGCCCGCTGAATGCCTTTAAGGTCAAACTGGTAAGTTTCACCGACGGTAGTGGTACCCATGACGGGCGAAACGCTGCCTGCCACTCGACCTAAGAGCGCATTGACCAGCGACGTTTTACCCGCAGAACCTGTGCCAAACACCACAATATGCAGCTCACGGTATTTCAGGTTTTGTTCTAGCTGCTGCGATCGCAGCAGCACCGCCTGTCTTGCCACCTCATCTTGAATATTGGCAACCTGACAACGCACGGCCTGAAGGGTCTGGTCTACAACGGCTGAGGTTTGCTCCGGTAGCCGAATGGGTGCTTTTTGGGACTTACTGTTGCGGCGCGGACGGCTGAAGACAACCCCGTAGTAAATTAAAATGCCCACTAACGTTACAAAAAGCGCACCAATGCCAATCAGCAGTAGGTTTGCCAGCAACACAGACGTGGCAGAGACGCTTACATAAAGCTGAAGTAGCGTATTGGTTAGCCACAGCATTAGGCTCAAAATAAACCCAACGCCAATCGCAATCAAAGCCAACCGAGGAATACGCATAGGCCGTTACGGCAAATGTTTAGCGATGGATCTGAACCCTGGTAGGTCAAGGCTTTGGCGTTGCCACAGGCGCATCATCAGCCAGAATGACACCACAAAGTAGCTAGAGGAGAATACGCTATTGAACAACGTCATCCAAATCTGGGCGCTCACGGCATTTTCGTCAATCATGCCCAAGGATGCGTTAAACATCAGGCTGCCCAAAATCCATGCCATGCCTAGGGTCATGGTAAGACGGCTGAGGTTGCGATGATGGCGATCGCTTTTGCGGCGCGTTAGGGTCCAGGCCGCAGGCACCATGCCAAAGACGGGCACCAGATAGGTAAAGAGCAGCAGGCGACTCAAAGTGGGGCTGGCTAAAACGTCTTGGACATCATCCATGTTGCTGAACTCCTGGCGGTAGGCCAATGCTATCTATCCTAGCGATGCAGCCCTTAGTATGCCCATATTGATGATAGTGTGACCCTTCTCTAGCCCATTTCACTGAGGCGAGGGACTGCCGCTTTTACGCTCATGTTTTTCAGGGAGATTGCGAGGCGGAATCTCACGACCTTCATAAAACCGTCGCTCAAGGCGCTTCAGGAGTGCCCAACCGCCAAGGCTACCTAACGCAAATAGACCCATTCCTGCGGTAAAACTTAAGGGCACCGTTTGTCCTAATGCCATGAGAAGAGGCGTTGTGACCCAGGCGATCGCCCCCGTCACCGCCACGCCCAACCGCACTCGCTTTATATTGGCGAGTGCCCCGCGACAGCTTGCGCAGTGGACTGTATGGGAATGATAGCGATCAAGCAGCTCAGCCTTTGTCCGCACCGCCGCAGGAAGAGACTGCCCAGCAAACGGATCGGCCTGAAAATCTTTTAGCCACTGATGGAGCTGAGACACAAATAGGTCTGCCGTAGTGGGTAAGTAGAACGCTTTAGAAAGGCGCTGGCTACCCCCTGCCGCCGCCAAAGCGCGTTCTTGATGGTGCAGAAAAATCTGGTCGTCTTCTAGGATGGCATTTTGCCCAATGTGAGAATACCAAGTGGGCGTAAGCCGAATAAACAAACCCGGCCACGGCGATGAAAACTTAAACGGGAACCGTGCGATTAATCGACACTCACCCTTACGAATGGGTACGGCATATACAACCGTCAGCGTCCTGCCAAATTGTTTGGAGGTTAAATCATGCCACATCAAGTTTGGCGCAATAAACCGCGTGTCTTGCTGCCCAAGGGTTCCCCGTCGTGGCCCTTCCTCCCATTTGCCTGTGAATCCTTGTTTACTGGTCTCAAGGATCTCTAGCGATACAGGAGCAGCATTGGCACGGTTGCCCACGGTGCGATGATGGGTATAGGGCACATGGCTGGCATCTAATACATTCTCAAGCAGCGTAAGGGCATCGTAGGGAAGGTCGCGGACAATATTGAGACAAACCCACTTCTCAGGATCTGCATCCATTGGCTCAATGATAGGAACTGCGGTCTTGTGAGCATTTTCAGACTTGCCAGGGTAGACAAAAAGTAGCCCTTGGTAGATAGCTGTGGGCAAGGATTGAATACAGGCTCTCGGCGACTGTAGCGCTTGGGAGTTCTCCGGTAACTGCGGAATCCTTTCACACTGTCCGCTACCAGAAAATGCCCAGCCATGGTACGGGAATTCCAAATGACCTGATTCAGAAATACGACCTTCAGACAGCCGCGCCAGCCGATGAGGGCATTTGTCTTCTACGACTCGCCAATGTTGGAGCGCAGGCTCCCACCAAATCACTAAATCCTGATCCAAAAGCGTGAAAGGCGTCGGCTTG
>JBGSVR010000479.1:0-4037 GCA_041752855.1 Thermosynechococcaceae cyanobacterium | reverse complement strand
GAAGGATAAGGGCAGTGGCAAGGAGCAGTCCATCAACATCACAGGGGCTTCTACGCTTTCTGATGATGAAGTGAACCGCATGGTTAAAGATGCCGAGGTGAATGCCGACGCTGACCGTGAGCGTAAAGAAAAGGTTGAGGTCAAAAACCAAGCTGATACGCTGGTCTACCAAGCCAACAAACAGGTGGCTGAGTTTGCCGACAAGGTACCTGCGGCGGACAAAGAGAAGATCGAAGGTTTGATCAAGTCTCTCGAAGAGGCGATCGCCGCCGACAACTCTGAGCAAATGAAGACCCTCACGAGCGAACTTCAGCAGGCGCTCTATGCGATCGGCACCAGCATGTACCAGCAAGCAGGTGAAGGTTCCCCTGATGCGGGTGCAGGCGATTCAGAACCTCCGAAAGGCGGCAGCACTGGCTCGGAAGATGATGTGATTGATGCTGAATTTTCAGAAAGCAAATAGTCATACTTTGGTCGGAACGATTAACTGGTGTTGATCGTTCCGACCTCCGCCATAAACGTCTCCTGATCACAGTTCTAGATTGAATTCAATTTCCCCCCTGATGCACTCTTTCCGCAGGGGGGATTTTTTAGTTGAAGAAAAGTGCTGTAGCTGGTAGTGCTGGGGCGGCTGCTGAAATAGCGATCGCAGATTAAGGGTTTACAATTTAGCCCGTATCGGTGCGATCACCCATCACTTTTCCGTTGCAATAATATGTAAATCAATATGCTGACGGTGGATCAGTCGCATGAGTTGCTGGGTAAAAGAACCCTTGAGTAAATGCCTCCATCGCGACTGCTGGCTTTCACCGATGATGATTTGCGTGATGTGCTGAGTGGCGGCGACTTCGGCGATCGCACTGGGTACATCACTCTTTCTGACCCGTAAAAATTCACCGCCAAATTCTTTGCATAGCTTTTCACAGGTTTCCACATGAAGGCTTTCTTCCTTCGAGAGAAAACGGTCAGAGGCATCCACAAAGATCGCATACAGTGGCGCGTTCATATAGTTTGAAAGGCGTGCCCCACGCCGTAGCAACTGCACAGAGTTGGGGTAAGTAGAGAGACAGACCAATACCCGCTCGTGGATATTACAAACCTGTCCAACGGAGGGAAGTTCATTGGCTACGCCTTCAACAGCATCTGCCACTTCCCGTAGGGCGAGTTCTCGCAATGCAATGAGATGACGGCGCTGAAAGAAATTGGCGAGAGACTGCTGAATTTTTTCGGGCGCATAGATTTTGCCTTCTAAAAGTCTCTGCTCTAAGGTTTCTGGGGTCACGTCTACCACCACCACCTGATCGGCGGCTTCTAAAACGCGGTCAGGGATGCGCTCTCGCACCACAACGCCTGTAATTCTTGCTACCATGTCATTGAGGCTTTCTAGGTGCTGAATATTGACGGTGGAGTACACATCAATTCCAGCGTTTAAGATAATCTCAACGTCTTGGTAGCGCTTTTCGCGCTCTGAGCCAGGGACGTTGGTGTGGGCAAGTTCATCGACTAGGGCAAGTTGGGGCGATCGCGTCAATATTGCATCAGTATCCATCTCCAGCAGCCCCAGATCTCCTATTTCGCCTCTGGGTATTGTCTCTAAGCCTGTGATTTTTTCAGCAGTCTCTTTACGTCCGTGGGTTTCAACGACACCTACGACAACATCAGTGCCTTCTTGTTTAAGAAGATGGGCTTCTTCGAGCATTTTGTAGGTTTTACCTACACCAGGAGCCATGCCGATAAAAATTTTGTGCTTGCCACGGCGAGCGGTTTTGGGATAGAAGCGATCAGGGGATGGTGTAGAGGAGTCGTACATTAACGAAAAGTAAGGGACTACCTGCGGCTTGATAAGGAAATTGTAGGTGATTTTTCCAGCGCTGGATGGTTGAAACGTTCTTGCGACAACATAACGGCAAAGACAGCCAGAAAAGCAATGGCTCCCACCGTGATTTTGGTTAGCGTTGGCCAGACTAACTGGTCTAAATCTCTTGAAGGACGGTCTGTGCGAATCGGTGGAGTCCTAGATGCAGCCGCTAGGCGAGGCTCTAGAAAAGCTGCAATGGATTGAGCTAACCCTGACGCCTCTTGGTGCGAGGTAGAGATGTGATACCAGCGCTGGGTATTGGGGTCAAATAGTGTTGCAGATTGACTGGGCTGCATGGGCAGCAGTGATTCAAGCACTCTGATTGAGGCGGGTGCTAGGTTGCACTGTCTAGCCCATAATTCCTGATTCCGATGGCTGTTGGTGATCGTTTTTGTCTGGATATCCTGAAGGACTGCTTTCGCCGATGAATAGCGCAGCCGAGTTGTAGGCTGCACCAACTGATTCAAGATTTGCCTTAAAGGACTGCTCACAGATGTGGTCAAGTAGTCTTCCCAAATCCAGTGATTTTCGTGGTCGTCAAATAAATTAAAGGGCGAAATTCCCGTTAGCAGATGGATACAGGTAACGCCCAAGCTGTAAAGGTCGCTGGCAAAAAGAGCCTTGCCCTTAAGCTGTTCGGGTGCGGTATATTCAGCGCTGCCAATAATGGTCTTGGTTGTGCTTGGCGCAGCGATATTTGGGCACGTCGCTGCACCAAAATCTACTAAAAAAAGCTGATTGTCAACTGAGCGACGAATAATGTTGGCGGGTTTAATGTCTCGGTGAATGACCTGATGGTCATGGACAAACTGCAAGATGGGCAGCAGTTCGCTGAGCAATTGCCAAATGTCGGCTTCATTAAAAGATTCTACGGTAGCTAATTCCTGTTCTAGATTTTGACCATCAATCCATTCCTGCACCAGATATTGATGCCCATTTTGCTCAAAGACTCCCAGCAGGGTTGGAATTTGAGCATGTTTACCCAAATGGGTAAGCTGAAGGGCTTCTTGATGAAATAGGGCTGCGTGTTGATGCTGGAGGCAGCTTTGTTTGAGAACGCATCGTGACGTGAATGGCTCGGATACGTCTGTAGCCAGGAAGGTTTTGCCGAAGCCGCCCTGTCCAATCGGCTCAAGGAGACGATAGCGATCGCATAGTAATGAATCTGACAGCTCAACTAAAGCGGAATGAACAGGTTGAACGGCGTTGCTCATAGCACTTATGCCCAAGGGTAAGACGTTTGTTTTTAGCCTTTAACGGCAGGCTTCAGCGCGTCTAGCGCCAAGTTGAGTTTCAAAACGTTTACACCCGGTTCACCAAAAATGCCTAAGAACCGTCCATCCGTATTTTGCGCAATCAGATCTTCTAATTGCTTTGGCTGAAGGTTTCGCACTTTTGCAACCCGCTGGAGCTGGGCGATCGCCCCCTCAGGACTAATATGTGGATCTAGACTGGAGCCAGAGGTATAAACCAAATCAGCCGTAGGTTTAACGCCTGCCTTTTGCAATCTAGGGATGTCTCCCTCAATGGCTTTGGTCGGATCAGGATCCGCTTTCCCCTTAATCCGGTCTAGCAGGGCTGGATTACTAGGAGCCAGATTACTGGCTCCAGAAACACCTGTTTTAAGAACGCCAGTCTCATCTTTTTTAGGGTCGGCGGTGCTGTAGCTAGTAGTGCTGGGGCGGCTGTTGAAATAGCGATCGCTCACAAAGGGCTGACCAATCAGCGCCGAGCCAACGACCTGGCCTTGAGCATTTTTAAGCAGGCTACCGTTGGCCTGAAACGGAAACACAATTTGTCCAAAGGCAATCATCACAAAGGGATAAACGATCGCCGTAATCACCCAAAGTACAAGGGTGGCTCGGACGGCTCGACTGGCTTCACGCGCAAGACTCATTAGAATTTCTCCGGTACAAACATGACAAAGAATAGGTAGATGGAAAGGGCAACAGTTACTAGACCTAACCCAGCTAGCCAATACGCCTGAACCTTCGATAAGTCGCCCCCCGTCGCGGCAAAGACGGCAGGAGCCAGCACTAGATTAAAACACAGCCCTAAAAATAGGTAGCGCGGAAGCTTGTGCTGCTGCCAGCGCTCCAAAATTTCAGCAGCGGTTTCTAGAACGGTGGCTGAGGCAGAAGATAATTTGTACTGTCGTTGGGAAGTAATTCGTTTCATA
>JBGSVR010000478.1:0-7104 GCA_041752855.1 Thermosynechococcaceae cyanobacterium | reverse complement strand
GGGCTGGTTACTTTTAGGACTCATAAAGCACTTAAATCCCGATTTAATTTTGATCAGAGAATAATCGAAAGACTAAATTTATAGAGGTATTTCTAAAATACAGAAATTTACTTTGCCGATAATATGACTATTGCTGCTCATGATTAAGTATAGACAATGCCTCTTGGCAAAGTTCACCTATCTAGATAAAACAGCATATATGTAGTGTCTGCTATTTTAGGGTACCCACGCCTAGAGGGTTAATGAGCAATTGAATTTCATTTCATTATCCTGAATTAAACCCTCTCGGTACTACCGTGAGATTACGGGATATAGCTTTACGCATTTTTACTGAGGCTGCATCACTATTTCTGTGATTATGACTTAGCGGTGACGTTAAAGTCAGGGATTGTTGACGAAGGATAGAGAGACCCATAGCCTCCTCCTCCTGGGGTCTTGAGAGTGAGACTATCTCCTGATTTAACCGTAAAGCTAATGTTAGCGGGTAATGGAGTAGAGAGTTGATTAAGAGAGGATCGTAGGCTATTTCCCCCAACCTGACCGGATTCTCCGCCGCGTAGTCCAAACGGAGGGACGACCCGATGGCTAGACAGAATTGAGACGGTCATGGGTTCTAAAAATTGGATAGAGCGAACAACCCCGTTACCGCCTTTATACTTTCCTAGACCGCCGCTGTGGTTTCTAATTGAAAATTCTTTGAGCAAAACCGGAAAGCGCTCCTCTAGAACTTCAGGATCGGTGAGGCGAGAGTTGGTCATGTGGCTCTGGATCGCATCGGCTCCGTGAAAATACGGGCCTGCCCCTGAGCCGCCGCAAATGGTTTCATAGTATTGATACCGATCTGTCCCAAAGGTTAGGTTGTTCATGGTGCCTTGAGATGCCGCCATGACGTCTAAGGCTCCGTAGAGTGCGTTGGCGATCGCCTGGGAGGTTTCCACGTTTCCTGCAACGACTGCCGCAGGATACTTCGGATTGAGCAGACACCCTTCAGGAATGATGATGGTGAGCGGCTTTAGGCAACCTGCATTCAGTGGGATAGTGTCTGTGATGAGCGTCCGAAAGACGTACAGTACGGTTGCTTTAGTAACGGCAGTGGGGGCATTTGCATTTGTGGGCTGCTGAGGAGAAGTGCCCGTAAAGTCAATTTGAGCAGACTGCTGCTGCCGATTAATGGTGACTTTGACCTGGATTTGGGTTCCGTTATCCATCGGATAGGTGAATTGCCCATTCTGAAGGCGATCAATGGCGCGGCGTACCGACAGTTCGGCATAGTCTTGAACATGCTGCATGTAGGCTTTAACCATTGCCAAGCCGTATTGCTGAACAATGCGCTGTAGTTCATTGACGCCGGTTTGGTTGGCTGCAATCTGCGCCTGCAAGTCCGCTAGGTTTTGTTGAGGGTTACGGGCAGGGTAAGGTTGGGCACTCAGTAAGGCCAGCATTGCTTCACGCTGGAATTGTCCCTGCTGCATGAGGGCCGTCGGCTGAATCAAGATCCCTTCTTGGGTGATGTCTGTACTGTCTGGGGGCATGGAGCCAGGGGTGATGCCGCCAATATCGGCATGATGGCCTCGGGAGGCAACATAAAAACAGGGTTTAGCTTCGGTTTCCACAAATACGGGCGTAACAACGGTAATGTCTGGCAGATGGGTGCCGCCCTGGTAAGGGTTGTTAAGGACGTAGGCATCCCCAGGCTGCATGATGCCACCAAAGGCGGTCAAGATCGCCTGCACGCTATCGCCCATAGAGCCTAAGTGCACGGGAATATGAGGCGCATTGGCGACCAGTTGCCCTGCCCCATCAAAGAGGGCACAGGAAAAGTCGAGGCGCTCTTTGATATTGACCGAGGCGCTGGTGTTTTGGAGCGTGACGCCCATCTGCTCGGCGATCGCCTTAAATAAATTGCTGAACACTTCCAGCAGCACGGGATCGGGTGAAGCGTTTGCGGCTGGGCTAGAAGCAGGCGGCATTGCTAACGCCGCTTCTACACGGTGAATCAATAGATGCCCTCGTTCTGTGAGGGTTGCCTCCCAGTTTGGCTCAATCATGTTGGTGCCCGTTGGCTCCAGAATGAGGGCTGGCCCTGTAATGTGATCGCCAACCTGCAACACAGAGCGCTGAAAAACGGGGGCAGTCTGCCACTGATGATGGGTATAGATTGAAACCTGGGCTGTCGGTTGAGGAAGATCTGGCGTGGTGCGGCTGAAAAGAGGTTCCTCGATGGCTGCTGCGCCCCCTATAGCCTCAACGCTTAAAGACTCGATGATGAGCGATCGCCCCTCCGCAGCAAAGCCATATAGGGTTTGATGACGAGCTGCAAACGCTTCCTGCATCTGTGCCGCAGATCCCCAAGCAACACCAATGGTTGAGTCAGTCCCCTCATAGCGCAGATAGGCGGTACAAAGCACCTCGCAGTCTGTGCCATCTACGCCCTGCTGCGTTAGTTCTGCGATCGCCGCTGCTGCCAAACGCTCTAAAAGGGGCATCAGTTGCGCAGTCCCTTCCTCTGAAAGCGGTGTGTTAACGGTCTGCTGACGACTCACGCGCAGGTCTGCTAAGCCCATGCCGTAGGCAGAAAGAACGCCTGCAAAGGGATGAATGAGAATCTGCGTTATGCCTAAGACTTCGGCGATCGCACAGGCGTGCTGCCCTCCCGCGCTGCCAAAACAGCAGAGGGTGTATTGCGACACGTCATAACCCCGCTGAAGGGAGATTTTTTTAATCGTATTTGCCATATTTTCGACCGCGATGGTCAAAAACCCTTGGGCGACCTGTTCACGGTTCTGCACCTGACCCGTTTTTTGAGAAATATCCTGGGCTAGAATCACAAACTTTTGCTGGACAGACTCGATATCAATGGGCTGATCGCGGCTCGCTCCAAACACCTGAGGGAAAAACTGAGGCTGAATCTTGCCCACCATCACGTTGCAGTCTGTCACTGTTAGTGGCCCATTTTGCCGATAGCAGGCCGGCCCCGGACTCGACCCCGCAGACTCTGGCCCTACTCTAATCTTCACGCCGTCAAAATTCAAAATTGAGCCGCCCCCTGCTGCCACGGTGTGGATTGCCATCATGGGGGTGCGCAGTCGTACCCCTGCGACTTCGGTATCAAAAACGCGCTCGTACTCGCCGTTGTAATGACAAACATCTGTAGAGGTGCCGCCCATATCAAACCCAATGATGCGGTCAATTCCCGCAGCCGTACAGGTTTTAACGGCTCCGACAACGCCCCCCGCTGGCCCAGACAGAATAACGTCTTTACCGTTCACTCGGTCTGATTCCATCAGTCCGCCATTAGACTGCATCACCATCAATCGCGTTTGAGTAAGGGACTGGGTAATGCGGTCTAAATACTGATGTAGAACTGGGGAAAGATAGGCATCCGCAACGGTGGTGTCGCCTCGGCTCACAAGCTTGATGAGCGGGCTAACCTCATGAGATACAGAGACTTGGGTAAAGCCTATGTTATGGGCGATCTCCGCTGCCGCTTTCTCATGATCTGGGTAGCGGTAGCCATGCATAAAGGCGATCGCACAGCTCCGAATGCCCTCATCGTAAACAGCCCGTAAATTTTGTCGAAGGGCGATAGTATTGAGTGGTTCTAACACCTCCCCTTGAGCGCTGTAGCGCTCCTGCACCTCAACCACCCGTTCGTAGAGCAGGTCAGGCAGAATAATCTCAAGGGCAAAAATATCGGGTCGGTTTTGATAGCCAATCCGCAGCGCATCCCGAAAGCCTTGGGTAATAACCAACACAGTCCGCGCCCCTTTACGCTCTAGCAAGGCGTTGGTTGCCACCGTCGTCCCCATTTTGATCGCTGAAATTTGCGCCGTTGGGATAGGGTCTTGAGATGACAGTCCTAAAATTTCGCGGATACCCTGCAATACGGCATCTTCGTAGGCGCTGGGGCAATCTGAGAGCAATTTATGGACGACAAACGTTCCATCCGGTCGCCGTGCCACAATGTCGGTAAACGTGCCGCCTCGATCTATCCAAAATTGCCAACCCGACTCCGTCACGGCAGATCTCCCTCAAAATTTCGCCACTCTCATCAATCTGGGTGCATCAATTCACCCCTAAACCGCTATCCTTAACTCAGATAAGCTCACCCTAGCGTCATGACTCACCCTGAACCTGATTCTTCCCAAGAATACGATCCCTACGAGTTGTTCACAGAAGAACTTGATTTAGACGCGTTTGAACTGGAGCAGATTCCGCCAGCAACAATTCCTGCACACTCAGAGTCTGCTGATGCATCTTTCATCACCCAAGACGAAGATCGTCTCTACACTGACGAACTGATTCGTCAAAACGAGATGGCGTCTCGCTCTCTATTTTTGAGCTTCATTACCGCCGCTGCCATTAGCGTTGGCATTGGCCTATGGTATCTTTTGTCCCAAAAACCAGCCCCAACGCCTCAGCCACTCGCACCGCTGCCAGTTCCCGAACAGCCTTCCATGCTGCCACTGCCAAGCTATACCAATCCTGTAATTCCGCAGCTTCCTGCAACGCCTTCTGACTCAATTCCAACCCTGCCGTCCACTGCTCCAGGCAATGTGCCCAGCAGTTTGCCGAATACTTTACCAAATAATAGTTCAGGGCTTCCCGTCCAACCCAGTCCTAATGCGACGGTTGTGCCACCCCCACCCCCTTCAACGACGCCTTTACCTGGCAATCTAGGTCGCTAACGTTACTTATTAACCCCATTCATTGACCTAATAACTTCATGAAGGTTTTAATTCTTGGCTGCGGATATACAGGGCAACGATTAGCGCAATGGCTTACGTATCAACAGATAGAAGTGGCTGCAACCAATCGAACAGGAGCTTCTATTCCAAGATTAAGCATTCCGATCTTTCCCTTTGTTTGCGCCACTGATTTTGACGCAGTGCCGCTATCTGCTGCCGCTTTAGAGAACGTGACCCATGTCGTTAGCACTATTGCCCCCGATACTCAGGGCATTGACCCAGTGGCGGCTAGTCTTATGCCTCTGCTTAAAAGCAGCGCCCATTTGCAGTGGTTTGGTTATCTCTCTACAACGGGCGTGTATGGCGATACTCAAGGCGCATGGGTGGATGAAGAAAGTGCAGTGAACCCTCAAAATGCGCGATCGCAGCATCGTGTCACCATTGAAGCCACGTTCTTAAACTCAGGGTTGCCTGCCCACATTTTCCGGCTTCCTGGTATCTATGGCCCAGGCCGCAGCATCTTCGATAAGGTGCGTGCAGGCACGGCGCAGCATATTTATAAGCCAGGTCACGTGTTTAGCCGCATTCATGTCGATGACATTGTACAGACGCTCTGGAAATCTATGAGGTCTCCCCATGCTGGCGCTATCTACAACGTTGCTGATGACGAACCCTCAGAATCAGGAGACTTGCTCAAAGAAGCAGCCACACTGCTCAATATTTCGCCACCTACGGCTCAACTGTATAGCCAGGTGAGGCTTAGCCCTATGGCAGCCTCTTTTTGGAGCGAATGTCGCCGAATTCGCAATGACAAAATTAAGCAAGTGCTAGGCGTGCAGCTAGCCTATCCGAGCTATCGAGAAGGGCTACGAGCAATCTTAGCCACCGAAGCGACCGCAACCTCTATGCCGCAGCCATAGATGTCGTCACCTGCTGAACTAAATGCTGTAAAACGCCTGGTTCAAAAGACTTCGCAATACAATCCATCGCGCCAGATCGTCGCGCCCAAAGCCGATGGACAATGCCCTGATGTTCAGTCAGCGCTACGACAGGCATTGCCTTAAACCGCTCAGACCGAGACAGCGCCTTTACAAAGCTATAGCCATCAAAATAATCTACGTCTAGAAGCAGTATTTGAGGTTGACGCTTCACTAACGTTGACCAAACGTGGGTTGGCTCTGTCAACGAGACAACCTCATACCCCTGTGGCTCTAACGCCTTTTTTACATTGGCCTGCACCTCGACGTTGGCGTCAATACAGACGATGGTAGGCTTCAGGTTGTGTATTTGCGGAATATGGTAAGGCTGCATTGTAATCAACTCACGCTGCACCAAGGACTGAAGTAAGGGCACGATCTTACTCAGATCAACATCCATTTCTTGCGCAATTTGATAGAGACAAAAATTTTGGCCTAAAAACGGCTGAAGCAGATGAAGATGGGGGATAGCCTGCCCAGGCATACGCAGCATTTGATGCCACCGTGCCAGATCTTGAATCACGGGTCGCTGGAGCGGGGAAAGAACGGCTGGCAACGCAGTTTGCCACTGACGCAGCGACGCCAGAATGGGAGACAGTAGCTTAACAATGGGCAGTGACATGAGGAGTGGGTCTAAGCCCAGTTGCCGATCTACCCGAATCTTGGCTTGAGAAAGCTTAAGAACCTGAAGGAGAGAATCTTGAGTAATGAGGATTAAAACGTTACGTAACTGCGCAAGGGTAATTTTTCCCATCTGCCATTGCATACACAAAAATTGATAGTCTGTTGTTTTTGAGTCTTCAGACGACAACAGAATGCCAGCACGATTGAGGAAGTAGTTCAGGCGTTCACGCTGACCCGCCAGGCAGGTCGCAAAATGAATTTGCCCATTCCCAATAAAGATTTGCCAAAGTATGGACGGGTCGTGAGGGTCTGAAATACTGACTTTCCCAGAATCCTGGGTCACAATCATGCGGTGTATCACCCGAATGGGTGAGTCTAGCCCAAAAGACGTTTCTACCGCTGGCTCTAGAGGCTCATCCACTAAAGCAATCTGCTGGTTATCCCTCGCTGACAGAATTTCGACTTCTCTCATACATTCCCCCAACAGTTTCATTGCTAATCATCAATACATGCTGTGACGATATCCACACGTCCTCTCTCCACCAAAGAGAGCATGCGACCAGAGAAAAACTTTTATTGGTAAAAATATTAAATTAATCTTAAGTTTCTATCTTAAGTGATTTTGCTTCATCTGTATAGTTAATTTATCTATCAGACCAGCGCAGAAAATTTTATTTGCTTTGGTATTGCTCAATACATATAAAATCTGGCCTTTTTTGTGTAGAAAAAGGCTTTTAATATGTCGTTAACATTTGTTTATGCATTCATATAAAAATTAGCGCAATATTGCGCTAATTTTGCATCTCTCTGAGATT
>JBGSVR010000477.1:0-4585 GCA_041752855.1 Thermosynechococcaceae cyanobacterium | reverse complement strand
GTCCAACTGCTAATCAGCGCCGTACTCATCAGCACACTAACCAGGATCGTGAGCGCCACCAAAACGGGTCGATAAACTTTCATGCCCTTGAGAGATCCTTTTAGCTGAACGTGGGTTGAGCGGGTGTTTCCATCTATATCATCTCCCTGACCGCACAATTGCGGTAAAACAGGCTAGACGGGGTAGAATGCTTCTGGCTTTCGCGGAGGATAAAACCCTGGCTACTCGTGTTATCTTAGTGCGTCATGGTGAGAGCAGTTTTAATGTCGAAGGTCGAGTACAGGGGCATCTCAACGTTTCAACCCTGACGGAAAAAGGCGTTACAGACGCTCAGCTTGTGGGTAAGGCACTCCAAGGCATTGCTTTTGATGCGTTCTATCACAGTCCGCTGACCCGCGCTCAAGAGACGGCTCAAAATATTTTAGCCACCCTCACGCAAAGCGGTAGTCCACCCCCTGCGCCCGTGGTCAATCCTCTACTGATTGAAATCAGTCTGCCGCTGTGGGAAGGGGTGTTGTTTAAAGACATTCAGGCTAACGATCCAGTCGCCTACCAGCAGTGGCAAGTCGCCCCGCATCTGCTCAAAATGGATGTGCCCAATCAAGATGGGCAAACGCAGCCGTTCTACCCGATTCCAGCGCTTTTTGAGCAGGCAAAACAGCTTTGGCAAGAGCTGCTGCCCAATCATGTAGACCAGACCCTTTTGCTAGTGGGTCACAGCGGCATCAATCGAACTCTAATCTGTACTGCCCTTGGCCTCCCGCCTGCTCAGTATCAGTCGATTCAGCAGGCCAACTGCAACATCAGCATATTGAATTTTCCGGATGGCACTTTGGGCAGCGCTCAGCTTGAGTCACTGAACATTACGAGTCATTTAGGGCTACCTGTGCCGAAGGTTCGCAAGCAACAAAACGCACTGCGGCTATTGCTGGTGCGCCACGGCGAAACAAACTGGAACCGTGAAGGGCGATTTCAAGGACAGATTGATGTACCCCTGAATGCCAATGGACATCAGCAAGCACAGCAGGCCGCTGAATTTTTGAAGTCAGAACCCATCGACTTTGCGGTGTCTAGCCCCATGCTGCGCCCCAAGGAAACGGCTGATGCCATCTTGGTGCATCATCCCCAAATCACGATGACGTTCCAGAGCGATTTCTGTGAGATTAGCCACGGCACTTGGGAGGGCAAGCTAGAGTCTGAAATTGCCGAAGAATACGCCCAAGAACTAGAGCAGTGGCGCACTCAGCCAGAAGTGGTGCAGATGCCGGAAGGCGAAAATTTGCAGCAGGTGTGGGATCGGGCGATCGCCGCTTGGCAAACCCTCGTCGAAACCGCTCGCTCTAACAATCCCGGCACTACGCAAGTAGGCTTAGTCGTCGCCCACGACGCGATCAATAAGGTGATTCTGAGCCACGTGGTAGGAGCTGGAGCCGAGAAGTTCTGGTGCTTTAAGCAGGGGAACGGCGCAGTTAGCGTGATTGATTACCCTGCCGAAGGGCCACCCATCTTACAGGCGATGAACATTACCACCCATCTGGGTGGCGTACTTGATCGCACCGCAGCGGGCGCACTTTAGCCGTGAGCAGAAGGCGACAGGTGGTGTCATGACTGAGGAACTACTTCAACAGGTTCGACTACTCGACCCGCTAACCCAAACGGATCGGGTGGTGGATGTGCTGATTGGAGAGGATGGGGTGATTCAGGCGATCTCTCGCCAACTTCACGAATGGCCTGGACAAACTCAAGTCTGCGACTGTACGGGACTCGTTCTTGGGCCAGGGCTAGTAGATCTCTACAGCACCGTCGGCGAACCAGGCTATGAAGCCCGTGAAACCCTTCACTCGATGGCAGAAGCTGCTGTGGCGGGTGGGTTTACGCGGGTAGCGCTCCTGCCCTCCACTCATCCGGTGATAGATCGTCCCGAACAGGTGGATTGGATGCTGGCGCACTGTCCCTCTCATCTGCCTGTTACGTTTCATCTGTGGGGCGCACTCACCCAAAACTTAGAAGGGACAAAGCTCGTAGAGCTTGCGGAGCTTGCGGCTGCTGGAGTCTGTGGCTTTAGCGATGGACAACCCCTCAATTCTGCAATGCTGATACGACGGGTACTGGAATATCTCCATCCGCTCCAAACGCCGATTGCGTTGTGGCCGTGCGATCGCAGTCTTGCCACCACAGGGGTCATTCGTGAAGGTATTCAAGCGCTCCAGACCGGACTCCCTGAGAACCCTGTTATCTCAGAAACGTCAGCCCTGGCGGCGCTGCTCGAAATGGTAGAAGCGCTGCAAACGCCTGTCCACATCATGCGCGTCTCCACCGCGCGAAGTGTGGCGCTGATTGAGGCCGCTAAAGATCGCGGCGTACCCATTACCGCCAGCGTGACCTGGATGCATTTGCTTTGGGATAGCGAAGACCTGCGTTCCTATGATGTGAATTTGCGCCTTGACCCGCCCCTTGGCAACCCAGAAGATAAGGTAGCGCTGATTCGTGGTGTTGAGTCTGGGGTTTTGGATGCGATCGCCGTTGACCACACGCCCCACACCTATGAAGAAAAAACAGTCCCCTTTGCGGAGGCACCGTCTGGGGCGATCGGGCTAGAGTTGGCGCTGCCATTGCTGTGGCAGACTTTCGTTGAGTCTGGGCGCTGGAGTGCTTTAGATTTGTGGCAAAAACTCAGCACAGCACCGCTTCAGATTTTAGGGGCTGCATCGACACCTTTGGCTGAAGGGCAAAAAGCAGAATTGACGCTTTTTAACCCATCCCAAGATTGGGAGGCGTTGCCTAGTGTGTTGAGATCACGCTCTTTTAATACGCCTTGTCAAAATGCTGTTCTAACGGGAAAAGTGGTCAAAACTTGGCAGCCTTTCAACTCTTGAAGGCGATCGCCTCCGTCTACTCAATAAACAGCGATCGTCCCAGAAACAAACGCATGTCAATCCGTCGATAGAGCATCACTAAAGCGAATAAATCGAAATCACCTGAATACTTCGAGTTCGATGAATAGACTTATCCAGCTTTTCAGTCGTGATCAACTCTGTTGCACCCGCTAAAACTGCCGCTGCAACATGAAGTGAATCCATTGCCCCCAACCCTGACTGACGAGCCTCGTGATCACCTTTTAGTAGCACTTGCCCCAGATCCGTAACATAGTGACCCACCGCACTAAAGTAAGCTTCATAAAACTGCGTTTCACTCTTACGCTGGTTATAAATTGCCTTTGGCAAAACCTCCAGCTTCAAAAACGGGCTAGAAACAAACTCTCGATTCGGATCATCTAGAACCTCCACAGCTCGAAGGGATGTTGCCCCTTGACCACGGGCCGCAGCAATCAGCACTCCCGAATCAATAAACGTCTTAATCACTCTGTATCTCCCTGATATCCTCCTCTTCTTTCAGCCTTTTCACGCTCAATACCCTCCCAGTCTAGAAGCGGTTCGCCAGAGGCTACAATTTCAGCCCGAATCTCCTTCAAGCGCTGTCCTAGAAATGTTTTAGGTTGATAAGAAGCTATAAGATCTTGCGGTTTTTCTTCATCCCAAAATGTCTCAACAAGATCTAACACCTGTTGCTGTCTTACTTGTGGGAGCGATCGCCATTTTTCCAGTAATAACTGTTCAGTCGTCATAAACACTCCGTTTCAAAACCGACCATTAGATCAAGTCTACTCCAGCAATCTGAGCCAGATCCACAAGGCGATCGCCCTCTCCCAGCAGGCACTGGTTCTTACGCTGGTACTTGTTCTTAAGTCTTAAATAATCTATGCACTAAAATATTTCGCCACTGGATGATACACAATCAGCGCCGTGGTCGATTGCTCAGGGTAAAGCTGCTCACTTTCATCTATCGTCATGCCAATCCGCTCTGTACCCATCAGCTCTAGCTGCTTAAACTGATCCGCCACATTGGGGCAAGCCGGGTAGCCAAAGCTATAGCGTGAACCCTGATATCGCTGCGCCAACATATCGCGGATATTGTCTGGCTCTAGGTCGCCGTAGCCTAGCTCTTTGCGAATACGGGCGTGGGACTGCTCTGCCACTGCTTCTGCTACCTGCACCGCCAACCCATGAAAATACAGGTAGTCCGTATAGGAGTTTTCGGCATAGAGCTTTTGGGCAAACTCCGTGGCGATATGGCCTACTGTTACGGCCTGCATGGGGAATACGTCGAACTGGTTTTCGGCGATCGGACGGAAGAAATCGGCAATGCAGAGTCGTCGGAGTGACTTCTGGCGGGGGAAAGTCCAGGTGACGAAGGGGGTTGCCGTTTGGGGCGTTAACCCTTGCTCAATCACTGCCGGATCGTAAACATGTACCGTATTCCCCTCCGCTACGCAGGGGAAGTATCCATAGACAAGCTGGGGATGGAGTAGGTTTTCTGCGACCACTCGCTGCTTCCAAGTTTCTAGAACCGGATATACCTTTTGAGCTAAGAATGCATCATATTCTTCGCGAGATTGCTCCTTGGGTTTACGGAACTGCCACTGTCCGGCAATGAGTGCCTGTAAATCCATGTGCCAAAACAGTTCTTCAAACGAAAAATCTTCTGGCTTCAGGATTTTTGTACCCCAGAACGGCGGAGTAGGCCG
>JBGSVR010000476.1:0-4996 GCA_041752855.1 Thermosynechococcaceae cyanobacterium | reverse complement strand
GGGCGGCTCTAAAGAAGATAAGCTTTATACCTTTAAATCTGGGTTTTCGCGCCAGCGACATCGGTTTATAACCGCGCGGTTTGTCATTGACCCAGAAAAATATGATCATCTGATTAACCTTCGCGCCCAAACTCTAGGCATTTCTTCTACTCAGCTTTTAGAGACGGATTTTTTCCCTGCCTATCGTCAAGGATAGGCCAGCCCAATTGAGTTGGCTGCTGATAGATTCGCTTAAGGGTGTTAATATCTCGTGCTGAAATGGCGGGTGGCTGGCGCACTTGGGCAAAGTACATCACATCGCTTGGGTTTTGACTATGCCCCCAAATCCCTAACCCGTGACCTAGCTCATGGCGGGCGGCGGCAGTAATGTACTGAACAGTTTGACTGGGGCGGATGTATATACTGACGCGATGGGCGAGGGTATTGCTGCTGGTCACATACAGTTCAAACTGCGTCTCGGCAGAGCGAACCCGTGCGCCACTGCGCTGCTGGGGTGGGGTGGCTAAAAATGTAATGTCGGCTCTGGTTGGCAAGGTTGTGAGGCTTAAGGGCAGATAGGGCTGCCAGTCTTTGACCGCCTTAAGGATTGCCCCATGCCAAATTTCTGGCTTAATCAGTACGCCTTTCGGCAGTGGCGCAATATAGACCTGAATCGGCAAGTGAGTCCAGATTAAAAACCCAGGCTGCGTAGGTTTAACCTGATCAAAGTAGTCTCCCTGAGCATTTTGGGCATCTTTCCATTGGGCTAGGGTTTGCGGCAGTGGGTGAGCTTGAGCAGGAGACAGCGTTTGAGCGGGAGATAGAGTTGTGTAGAAGAGTAGGAGGGCGATCGCCAGACCCAAAACGCTGACTAAACGAGATTTCGCATATTTTCGTCGATATTGCAGCATCTAACCCCAAATCACAAAACAATTCTAACGATTGTTACCGTCATCGTAGATTGGGTTGACGTTAGGAAACCCGATTGCTCAACCCTCGAAAATAGAGTGTTAGATTTAACTTACGGCTGACTTTGACTTGGCGCAGGATTTAAATTAAACAGCATCTGAAGCGACTGCATCGCTCGCTGTCGTGCTTCAATATCCTGCTGCGCCCGAAGCTGCACCATTGGGTCGTGCAAAATTTTATTGACAATGCCCCGCGTTAGCGCCTCAATCACCTCTTGGTGCTTATCGGCAAATTCAGTCCCCAACCGAGACAGCGCCTTCTCTAGCTCCTGCTCCCGAATGGTTTCGATTTTAGCGCGTAGACTGCTGATGGTGGGCACTGTTTCCAATGATCGCCACCACACGTCAAACGCCTCCAATTCCTCTTCTAAAAGCGTTTCGGCTTCCATCGCCATTTGGCGGCGGCTCTCTTGGTTTTGAGCCACCACAGCCTTGAGGTCATCCACGTTAAAGGCTCTTACCTCAATCAATTCATTGACATTGGAGTGGACATTACGCGGTACGGCAATATCGACAATCATCATCGTGCCGCGATTGCAGACAATTGGCTCTAGCAAAGCGCGGTCTAAAATTGGTTCGGTTGCAGACGTGCTGGTAAAAACGAGATCTGAGCAGGCCAGCACAGACTCCATTTCAGAAAGGTGGCACAGCGTTAGGGTGGTCTCTTTGAACTGGTTGGCTAATTCCTGCGATCTCTGTAAAGATCGATTCAAAATCGTAATCTGATTCGCCCCTTTACTGATCAAATGCTGCACCAGCAGCCGCGACATCTTACCCGCGCCCAAAATTGCCACGCGGCAATCTGTCCAGTCATTAATCTTAAGCTGAGCCAACTCTACCGCCGCAGAGCTAATAGAAACCGCTCCAGTCCCAATGCTGGTTTCAGTTCGTACCCGCTTACCCGCAGACAGCGCCTGCTTAAAGAGCCGATTAAGAATTGGGCCAGCGCCCGCATACTGCTGGGCAATTTTGTGGGTGTGCTTGACTTGGGACAAAATCTGCCCTTCGCCCAAGACCAAACTGTCCAACCCAGAAGCCACGCGCATCAGATGCATCACCGCATCTTGATGCAGCAGCACAAACAAATGACTCCGTAATTCTGAAAGCGGTAGCTTACTCCACTCTGCCAAAAACTGGGTTAGCTCACGCACCCCATTCTCGGTTTCTTTGGCGACAACATAAATTTCTAAACGGTTGCAGGTGCTAAGAATTGCAACTTCTTCTAGGTGGGGGTAGCCCTTAAGCTGTGCGATCGCCTTTTCTTTAGCGTCATCTGGCACACTCAGCTTTTCTCGAATTTCGACTGGCGCTGTCTTGTGGCTAAGCCCGACAACCGCAATATTCATGACTCCTCCCGTCCTATACCCTCTTATTATCTCTATCTAAAATGAAACAAAAGGTTTTTAAGTTAAAAAAATTTGCGAATCCGTAGGGGCGCACATGTACGTGCGCCCCTACGAAATGAATCTAACGAATGCTTAGTTCAATTGAAGTGAACGAGGCTTCGCGTCAAAGCGGTGAATAGTATCGACAAACCGAGCCGTATTAGACTGGGTAGAAATAACCAGAGACTGAGTTCTAGCACCACCCGCAAAGAACCGCACACCCTTCATGAGAGTACCCGTAGTAATACCGCAGGCTGCAAAGAGAACCGTTTCGCCACAGGCAAGTTCATGAGCATCGTAGACCTTATCGGGGTCGTGAATGTTCATGCTGGCAAGACGCTCTAGGTTGCTTTCTTTGCTCTCACCAATGAGGCCAGTCTTGACGATTTCAGGATCGTAAATCAACTGCCCTTGGAAGTGACCACCCAACGCCCGCATTGCAGCAGCAGAAATAACGCCTTCTGGTGCTGCACCAATGCCCATCAGCGCATGGATGTTAGTACCAGAGAACGCACAAGAGATAGCAGCCGAGACATCTCCGTCAGAGATCAGCGCAACCCGTGCGCCTGCTTCACGAATTTCTTTGATGAGGTCAACGTGACGCTCACGCTTCATGACCACCACTACGAGGTCTTCAATGGAGCGATCGAGGCACTCAGACAAAATCTTGAGGTTTTCGGTGGCAGACTTATTGATGTCTACTTTGCCCTTTGCAGCGGGAGGTGCTGCTAGTTTCTTCATGTAAAAGTCAGGGGCGGCAAACAGTCCGCCTTTTTCTGAAATTGCCAACACAGCCATAGAGCCATTTTGACCGTAGGCAACGAGGTTAGTACCTTCGCAGGGGTCAACGGCGATGTCAATTTCGACTAGTTCTTCTAGGCTGCAAATTTGGTCTGCATTCGGTTGAGTACAGATGCCCACTTCTTCGCCAATGTAGAGCATAGGAGCGTCATCCCGCTCGCCTTCGCCAATCACAATGCGACCCCGCATGTGGATTTTGTTCATGCGTTCCCGCATGGCTTCTACCGCAACATGATCTGCTTCATTTTTGTCGCCTTTCCCCATGAGGCGTGCTGAGGCGATCGCTGCTTGTTCTACAACTTCAATAATCTCTAAACCGATGACATTATCCACGCAGTAAATCCTCCCAGATGCCGATGTTGCGCCGTTTTTGTATCTTACGTATCAACGTATAAGTCTATCAGAGTGCTGTGACACGCCAGCAGGAAGTTTTGTGCAGATATTGTGTTAAGTTTTACTGCTGTATTTTTGGCGGGTCATTGCCATAAAAATCAGGTTTGAAGGGAAAGCACTCTATTTTTGTCCAAAGATGGGGTGAATGAACGGGCGTTTAGATTCTAAGTTTCTGGAGCTTGGCTGTAGTGAGTTAAACAGTTGGCGGTAGAATTCAGGAGAATTTTTAGATTGCTTGGGAGGGTGAGATGCCTGTAGGATTTCCAGAGTTTGTCCAAAATCCTGAGAACCGCTGCCCTGTCATTCTGCTCTTAGACACCTCCGGCTCTATGATTGGAGACGCAATGAATGCCCTTAATCAGGGTGTAAGCCTATTTAAAGAAAATATTCAGGCAGACACTAAAGCTGCTTTAAGCGTGGAGGTGGCGCTGATTACCTTTGGTCCTGTAAGGCTGGTACAAGATTTTGTCACCATTGACCAATTCACGCCCCCCACCTTGGTCGCAGATGACGTAACGCCGATGGGTGAAGCGATTGAGTATGCCTTAGACTTACTCAAAACCCGCAAGCAGGTTTATCAAGAAAACGGCATCCAGTATTATCGCCCCTGGATTTTTATGATTACGGATGGCGCGCCGACGGATCCGTGGCAAGATGCCGCTGCTCGAATTAAGCAAGGAGAAGCGGATCGCAAGTTCTGTTTTTTCTCGGTGGCGGTGGAAGGGGCTGATCTTAAGACGTTGGCTCAAATAGCGCCGAGCGATCGCCCCCCTGTTTTGCTGAATGGGCTAGACTTTCAGTCATTGTTTGTGTGGCTGAGTAAGTCCATGAAGCGGGTTTCTAGCGGTAAGGTGGGTGAAGCTGTGGAGCTACCACCCGTAGGCTGGGGACAGGTGAGTTAGTTTAGTTTTTGGGGGATTTTTCATGGCTTGGCGATCGCTCAGTCGTTCTGTAATCGGGACACGTCATCAACGGCATAACTTGCCTTGCCAAGATGCAGGGGGGCACCGTCACTTTGGGGAAGTGGTGATTGGGGCGGTTTCCGACGGAGCTGGCAGTGCATCCCATAGCGACATTGGTGCAGCTATCGCGGTCAAAAGCAGCTTAGATTATCTCTCTCAGTTAGAAACCTGGCTTCAGCCCACTCAAAATGCCAAATGGCCGACCGTAGCGCAGCCCCCTTCTCAATCACAAACTCAGCGACTGTTTGAGCGCACCTTAACGGCAGTTAGAAATGCGCTACAGCAGCAGGCCACCCAAAATGGTTATGAACTCGAAACTCTAGCCTGTACGCTCTTAGCCTTTGTTGCGACCCCCCACTGGTTTGCAGCAATGCAAATTGGCGACGGATTTATAGTGGTTAGCACCAGCGCCCAGCCCTATGAGCTGATGTTTACCCCCGACAAGGGCGAATTTGTGAACCAGACCACTTTTGTAACGTCATCTAATGCTCACAGTGATCTTCAGGTT
>JBGSVR010000475.1:0-15023 GCA_041752855.1 Thermosynechococcaceae cyanobacterium | reverse complement strand
TTCAGTATGACCCAGAGCCTTGTTTTGCTAGTAAGAAGGCGCGTCAGAGGTTCTATGACCAGATCTGGTTCTCGCGATTAAAGACAATAAGATGTACTACTTGAGAGGCTTTCAATGAAATGTGTCAGGCAGTCAGGTTTTCTACACCACTCAGATGGCGATTTTAGATGCTTTTCTCTGAAGTGCGATCGCCTAAAATAGAAAACAAACGCCCATAGAACAAACCCTATGCCCCTTAAAGAACAACTTCTTCAAGCCATCGAAACCTTACCCAGCAGCCGACTATCCGAAGCCCTCACCCTCATTCAATCCTTGCAAACCGCCACCTCACCAACAACGGCTCAATCTTTTCTCACCCATCTCAAGACCATTGGCACTTGGTCAGGCGATGACCTTCAAGACTGCCTGGAAGCCGTCCAAAATTCACATTAATTCAGAAATCTGAACCACAGCTCTGGAGCATTACCGCTTTAATCACCCAGGGTAATTTTGGCTGGCGTTTGTTTCTGGGCGATCGCAGACTGCAACAGCGCCAACCACGGCTGCATGTCAATGGCTAAAAGCTGCCCTAGTTTTAGAAAAGGACGAACATTGAGGTGTTCTTCTGGAGAAGGTGCATCACTACTGACCGATAAATGCAGTATGGGAGAACCATCGGCTGGAATAGAAATGGCTGCCACCTCAAGCTGAAGCACATGGGGCACCCATCGCTTTTGCAAAAACTGAATATATAGTTCTTGCAGCCGATCTTCTTGAACCTTCAAGCCTAGACGACGAGAAAGCTTGAGGAGATCGCTAAAGTCACGGAGTAGGGCGGCTGGGTTGTCGTTATAAAGCGATCGCAATAGCCAGGTATAGAGCAGCTTATTGATAGGCGAAACCATCATCTCTAAACTCAGGTGACAGCCTAGGTGCTGCGCTTCGGCGGCAATTACCGTCAGCTCTGCCATCTGGACGCGATAGTTTGGCTCAGCCACTGCACTATCTAGGGTTAAAAGCAGAGATTGAATGGTTTGAGTAGCACGATGGCCTAGCGCTACCTGCGCCGCGACTAAAAGCTCTTGGGGAGCCTCTAGATCTTCGCGACGATAGGCGGTGAGGAGTCCATAGTTATCGCGGTAAACCTGGGTATACATCTGGGCAAGGCGCATGAGCGTGGCCTGAGACAGCATGTCTAGGAGATGATGACGGTCTTCTGCAAACAGGTTTTGGATACCGTAGTAGCGATCGCCAAAATACTGATTCATCGCCAGCACCAGTCGCGAAACGCTGGCCTGCTGTAGCTGCTCAAACAGCGCCTGCTTGAGCGCCGTGTAGTAAGGGCGACCCGTAAAAGGCTGAATCACGCAGTGAAAATCCCAGCCGCCCATGTGCAGCACTGCAAAAATAACCTGAACAGACTCCCCCGTCACATCGGCGGTGAGCTGAAGATGGCCAACAGCTAAGGCCAGATTGCCCATCCGATGCGTTTCGCAATCCCACTGGTGGGTTTGGTAGCTGTAGGTCCAGTAATCTTCTGGGTAAGCTCGAAACAGCGAACTCATGGCGTAGTTTGCCACCACCTGATGGAGCGTCACCTGGGACGGCAGCACCAACTGACGATACACGCCTGCCCCATTCTCAAACTCCGCCACATTACTGGGTGCCAGCGCCAAGCGCTGGATGAACTCTGGCTCTAGATTTGTGCCGGAGACTTCTCCTGCTAGAGCGATCGCCCTGGCCGCATAACGCAGAATCTGAACCCCTTCTGGACGCGACAGCTCCTCAAAAAACCAGCCGCAGCTGGTATACATGAGCAGTGCGTAGCGCTGGATCTCAAGAAGGCGTAACGCATCTATCTGCTCCGCAGCAGACAGGGGATGATGCTGGTGGTGAATTAGAAACTGCTCTCTGGTGTCTGACCCGTGAGATTGAGCCATCAAAACGGCAATATAGTCATTGCGTGCCGCCCACGGATCGCGAAACAGCATCTCGCCCAGTTCGGTATAGATTTGAGCGAGGTGATCCCGCAGCCAGTCTAGAGAATCCCGTAGGGGACGCCGCCATTTCTGGTGCCACACGCCGCCTTCTCCACCGCAGCCGCAGTCTTCTTGCCAGCGATCAACGCCGTGGGCGCAGCTCCAGGCGGTGACGGGCTTAATTTCAACCTCCCAAGTGGGGGGATGGATGCTCAGGAAATGGGCAAAGTTTGTAATCGTCCAGCCGCGCTGGGGCAGCACATGACGAAATCCATAGGCAAGGGATTTTTCGGTGTCGCGCTTGTGGTGCCCAAAGGTTTCGCCATCGGTGGCAATAGAAATGAGCTGGGCTGTATCACGGTCATGTCGTACAGCCTGACCGACGCGACTGGCAAACTGCTCAGAGCTATTGAGGACATCCTCAAAGCCCATGCCCCGTGAAATGGGGCCATCGTAGACAAAAATATCTATATAGTCACGGTTGCGGTCGCCCCCTGCCAAGAAACAGCGATAGGGTCGAGTAGGGTCAATTTGTCCTCCCCCTACGTCCTGCCACGGGTAGTCCATTCCTTGAGGATCGGCCTCTGGGGCAATGGGTCGGCACCGCTGCACTTGAGAAGGCGCTAAAACAATAAACTTGATGCCTTCTGCAATGAGAACCTCTAGAGTGGCGTAGTCTACAGCGGCCTCTGCCAGCCACATGCCCTCGGTGTCGCGGTTAAAGCGGGATTGAAAGTCGGCCTTGCCCCAGCGGATCTGGGTGACTTTATCTTGGTGGTTGGCGAGGGGCAGAATAATGTGGTTGTAGACCTGGGCGATCGCATTGCCGTGACCGTTCAGCCTTAGGCAGCTATTGCGATCGGCTTCTAAAATGCGCTGATAGACCTCCCCGTCGTACTGCTCTAGCCAGCTCATTAACGTAGGGCCAATGTTAAAGCTGAGATATTCAAAATTGTTGACAATTTCGACGACCTCGCCCGTTTCGTTGAGGATGCGGGCAAAGGCATTGGGGCGGTAGCATTCGTGACAGATGCGTTCATTCCAGTTGTGGAACGGGGCTGCACTGGACTGCCGCTCAATGGTGCCGATGTAAGGATTTTCGCGCGGGGGCTGATAAAAATGACCGTGAAGCGTGACATACACGCCTTGGGAGGCTTCGGTCGGCAGGGGTTCCGTAGAAAACTTTGGAGATCGGATAGGGTCTGTGGTGCGCCGATCTGCCTGGGTATTCAGGTTTTTTAAGAGCTGTAATGTATTGAACTGTGCTTCCATAGATACGCAATAATGGGGTCTTATGAAGCTCAGCGCTAAAGCTCAAGCCGTCCTTAGGGCACCCTAGACGATCCCCACTCAAGCGGGGCAGTTTCTCAACAGAAATTCATTATTTTTTTAGAATTTGGCAAAGCTGCTCATTTTGTGCGTCGGTGCCAATGGTGATGCGTAGCTTATCTGCAATGCCAGGGAGGTTAAAGTGTCTGACTAAAATGCCCTGGGTTTTTAAGTGCTGCTGGAGCGCAATTGCCGATATCTCTTGCGGCGGCTGCACCAGCAAAAAGTTGCCCTCCGAAGGCCAGACCCGAAACCCCAATTCAACTAAATTTTGATGTAGCGCCGCACGTGATCGCAGTACCTTTTGCACATTGCTATTTTTATGAGCCTGGTCGCGGATGGCAGCGGCTCCGGCAAGGGCGGCGATCGCATCTACGGCGTAGCTATCTTTGATTTTGTTGAGATTTTGGATCAGGGTGGGATGGGCGATCGCAAACCCCAGCCGTAACCCTGCTAAGGAGTAGCCCTTAGATAGGGTTCTCAGAATAATCACGTTGGGATAGTGCTGAACCAGATGCAGCGCGGTCGCATCGGTAAAATCTACATAGGCTTCATCAATGACCAGCAGCCCCTGAAGGTTGGCGGCAAGCGTCTCTAGCGCTTCTACTGAGACCACATTACCGATGGGGCTATTGGGTGACGCAATAAAGGTAACGGCACCTTGAGCGTCTAAGATTTCTTGGAGCGGAAAACTAAAGGCTTCATCGTAGGCAATTTCAATGGGCTGTGCTTCTTGGAGTTGCGCCACGGTGCGGTACAGCACATAGCTGGGCATGGGGTAAACCACCGCTGCCCCTGGCTCTACCACCGCGCGCACAATCAGGCTAATTAGCTCGTCGCTGCCGTTGCCCACGGTGATCCAGTCTGAGGGGATATTGAGGACTTCGCTGGTAGCCTGACGAAAGGCGATCGCCGTGGGGTCTGGGTAACGTCTGAGCCATTCTGGGTCGAGGGTTTGCAGCGCTCGAAACACTTCGGGGGAGGGAGGATAAGGGTTCTCGTTGGTGTTGAGCTTGATGACAGGGCTACCCTGTGGTGGCTGTTCACCTGGGGTATAGCCTGCCACGAATTGAAGATGTTTGCGGAGAAAGGGCATTGGTTTAGCGCAGCGATTTATACAGTTTGGTGACGGAAAAGGCAGTCAGGTTGTGCGTCCCTTTCAATGTTCTGCCCACGTCCATTGTCGAGGATACTCAATGCCCTGGAGAGTGGGTGATTACCGACTTTGGCGCTGATGTCCCCTTGGGACAAATTCCTCATAGGCCATCCTCATTAATACAAAATTTCCGATCGCCACGGATGCGCTATGGTGCAAACAGGAAAATTATCCTATAAAAATTCTCAGCCATGCTTAATTCAAGCAAAATCGCCAATGCTATTACGTTTGAAGATGCGATCGCCTTCACCCAATCTCTCCTCGATCAGCGAGAGCAGGCGACCCTTCAGGATGTTGAATTTACGGCAGCAGTAACAGAACTAACGGCAACGCACAATGGCGCGCGCGGCTTTTTTGTAGCGTACCTCACCGATTCGCGTGAGTTGGTTGATTCCCTTTTGCCCGTTGTGGCTTCAGCCCTGAAGCAATCTCCGGCGATCGCCCCTGAGCTACTGGTCAAAAATCTTGCCATGTCCACGGCAATGGAAATCACTCACCGCCGCAACCAGAACCCTGATCAGGCCGCACAATCGGCTCAAGTGCAGCAGCGGACAGCGGCGTTAATGGACTTGCTGGGCTTTTCCTATTTCAAAACAGAAGCTGAAGGTCTATGGCAAGAGGTTACAACTGAGGCTGGCAGCTACGCGGCGTTTCTGAAGCGATGGGGTTATGACGCCGAGCAGAAGACGGCGATCGCCCAGCGTCTACAAGCAGTTTGTCCTGAAATTGCGGCGGCGTTGCCCTAAAGGAATGTCATCCAACCCAGCCTTAGTCAGTCGTCTACAGGCACACCTGCATCAAGTCGCAAGAGAACGAGATCCTTACCTTGCCACCGCAGGGCATTTCTTTGTGCAGGAGTATATTCAGGCTCAGTTCAGCCAATGGGGCACCGTAGCGCGTCATGACTTTACCCTGCAAAAGGGTGGTCGGCGGCATCAAAATTTAGTGCTAAATCTGCCTGGAAGTTCGAGCAGCAAAGCACATCAGGGCATGATTTTAATCGGTGCCCACTATGATGCAGTCCCAGGAACACCTGGTGCTGATGACAACGCCAGCGGTGTCGCGGTACTGCTAGAGCTAGCTTGTATTTTTGCAGCTCAGCCCACGCGTCGCCCCATTCGCCTCGTGGCCTTTGATCTCGAAGAATACGGCATGAAGGGCAGCGATGCCTATGCCGCTCAGGTCTGGCAAGCCCATGAACCCATTCGACTCATGTTGTCTCTTGAAATGCTGGGCTATTTTTGCACGGCTCCTAATACCCAACTCTATCCGCCTGGGCTGAAGTATTTTTACCCCACAACGGGCGACTTTATTGCCTTAGTCGGCAATCTGACCACCCTTCCCGATTTATGGTTTTTGAGCAGACAACTGCGAAAGGCTGGTGTACCCTGTCAGTGGCTCCCCGCCGCAGACAATGGTAAGTTTGTTGCCGCCACCCGATTCAGCGATCACTCGCCCTTCTGGGATCGTGGCTATCGCGCCATGATGGTGACAGATACGGCCTTTTTACGGAATCCTCATTACCATCAACAGGGCGATCGCATTGAAACCCTAGACGTCAACAAAATGGCAAGCATTTGTGAGGGCTTAGCAGCGGGACTGCGCCGTTTGTAGTCCAACTCACACCGCTGCTGGGTCAATGCAGTGTAAAAACTCCAAAGGTAAGCCATCCGGATCCGCTGCAAAGGTAACGCGATAGGTCAATTCACCAATGGTCTGCACCTGAGGGAGCAGTAAAACACAAAAAGGCAGCGCTTTCTCTAACAGCGTTTCGCGCCACGCATTCAGCCAGTCTTCTAGCGATCTCCCCTCTAAATCTTCCGTCAGATCAAACGACAGATGGTAATACCCCACATAATGCTCATCGCCAAAGGCATCAGGGGCAGGCTTGGGCTGCGGAATTTCAATTAGCTCTAGTCGTCCTGCTGCACCCATCATCCAGCAGGCCAGGGTGTAGCCTGTGGTGAAGCGCTCTTGTACCGCAAAGCCTAGGGTTTCGTAAAAGGCGATCGCCCGATGAATATCCGAGGTGCGAATCGACATATGGTGGGCACGCATCCTGAACAACCACCTAGCACTATTCAAAAAATCGGGAATACGGCGAATGATTGGGCAACCCAGGCTCTTTGTCTAACAAAAAATTAACGACTTTCCACTGGGGATCCTCACTTAGGTCAGGGCCAAATTCGACTGGCAGACCATAGAGCCGGAGTAACCCTGCATGGCGTCCATTATTTTTATCCCCAGGAGCCGTTCGTTCTAGATAGGTACCCAGCAGCGCCTGATATCGGTGGGCAATCACTACGCGAGTCGCCCGAAACCCCTCAGCATAGAGACGATCAAGTGCCTCATGAATTTCAAACCGAATGCCATCAGGGTGTGTGTGCTGTCGATACCATTCCCCCTCCCACTGCCGCCAATGGCGACCCGACTGAAGATGGACTAGCTCCTCAGTTTCAGAATTTGCTTCAAAGGCTCCGTGTCTGTGACACAAATAAGTATCCGTCAGCATCAGCGCAGGCAGCACCTGACGACAGTGAGGACAGCTAATCTCAGGCCCAAAAATAGGATATTGCAACACCGCGTGCATCATGAAGAGCTGATCGGGTTAAGAACGCTGCACGTTGTCAAGATTGGAATCATTATAACGGGGTTTAAAGCAGTCAGTCAGAAATGACAGCCAGAAAACAGCAGCAAGCCAGCGTTCGCCTTTATGATCAATTGATGCTCAATTTTATGGGCATCCAGCTCTTCTATGTTCTCCTCAACGCTATGCTCGAAAATACTCATGCCAATGTCATAGAACCTAACGCGCCCCCTATGTATTGGTCGGCTCCAGACTGCTCAGCGGCTGCTTTTATTGCGCCCAATGCCACCATTGTGGGTCAGGTGCTGCTCAAAGAAGGATGCAGTATCTGGTATGGAGCCGTGCTGCGGGGAGATGTAGAGCGCATTGAAATTGGTGCCCACAGCAACGTCCAAGACGGTGCAGTTCTCCACGGCGATCCAGGACAGCCTACAGTTTTAGAAGACTATGTGACCGTAGGCCATCGCGCGGTGATTCATTCCGCCCATATCGAGTATGGCAGCCTCATTGGCATTGGCGCGGTGATCTTAAATGGGGTGCGAGTGGGGGCAGGCAGCATTATTGGGGCAGGGGCAGTCGTTTCTAAATCAGTACCCCCTCGTAGCCTATGGGTGGGGGTACCGGCTAAACCGCTGCGAGATCTTAACGAGGCAGAAGTTAAAGACCTCATAGAACACGCCGAACGCTATGAAAAACTGGCGCTGGTACACAGCAATCGGGGGACAGACTTAGGGTTTGTAGCGTCCTAGCTGGCCTTTGCAAAAGCCAAGCTACTCAACAATCGTAACAATTCTCGTTTCAAAACCAACCGAGTGTAGGAAGATAGAGACAGGTTCTTGAAGAGAAGCGTTACGCGAGGTCTATTGCAATGAATTTTGACTTTCGGATTTTGATTGTGCTTCTGCCTTTACTTTTAGCTGCTGGCTGGGCTGCGCGCAACATTTTGCCCTATGCCCTCAAGCAGCTTAATGGCATGCTCAATAAGTAGTCGCTCAGATTGCTTTGAGTTTTAATGAGGTGCCGACTGTTCTATGTTTCTGAGACGGTCGGCCTTTTTTATGGGCTGAGCTTAGTGTTTGGCAGCTTTTCTGTAGCTGCAACATAACGGGTCGGCGGATTTAAAAATCCTCGGATGTGACGCACAATTCTTTGCTGCTGCTGCCAGTCGGTACTAATGGTGCGCGTTACGGCTAAGCGTCTGCCAGATGCCATTTTTAAGCTCACGCGATAGAAGCGAGTCCCCAGCAGCTCTACTGTATTCACCTCCACTGCTTTTACATCAACCATCGGATGCTGCGCTGCTACTCTGTGACGCAAAAGGTGCTGCTGATGAATGATTAGAGACTGTTGAGTTTTATCGAAGGTTAGCGTTTCTGTCGGTGCCAGCATTGCAAAAATACTGCCGAGGGCAATGCAAAATGCACCAATCCAATCGACGGGAGGCTCAAACAAGAAAAACATAAAAATTCCGGTGCAGCCTGTTGCAACGCTCAGTAGCGCAATGCCAAACAGGCGTTCTTGAATCGTCAGACAGACAGCAGTATGTTGAATGACCTTCATGGTAGGCAGATTATTTTTGAGATGCATAGTGCTAGATGGGTTTAGTATGAACCTCGTAAATTGAAATGGTTCATTTACAGTAGTAAATAGGGAATAATTTATTACGGCAATCCGTCAGCCTCAGATGACTCGGTCTAATCTGATCTAACCAGAACGCTCAAAAAGCAATTCTGAGTAGAATTTATGACTGTAACGTTGACAACGGTCGGGAGAACTGTTTTCGCCCCACTTACCCAAGCGATGCTGCATGAGCTACTGCCTAAACCCAAACTGTAATAATCCTAATAATGCGCCGACGGTTTCGGTGTGCCAAGCCTGTGGGTCATCTCTACTGTTGCGCGATCGCTATCGATCTAGCCGCGTCTTGGGGCGAGGGGGCTTTGCAACCACTTTTTTGGCGGTGGATGAGGGCTTGCCAGGTCTACCCACCTGTGTGATTAAGCAGCTCCGTCCGGTTTTAAATGCGGCGCACATTTTAGAAATGTCGCGGGAGCTATTTCAACGTGAAGCCGCGACCCTTGGCAAAATTGGCAACCACCCCCAGCTACCTCGCCTGCTGGACTATTTTGAGCTAGGCCAAGACTTTTATCTGATTCAGGAATACGTGAGCGGTGCGACTCTTCAACAAGAAGTGCGCCGCTCTGGACAGTTTGATGAGGCGATGGCGAAGGAGGTATTGCGAGAGGTTTTACCGATACTAGACTATCTGCATCAGCAGAAGGTCATCCATCGAGACATTAAGCCTGCCAATATCATCCGTCGCATCATTGACAAAAAACTGGTGCTAATTGACTTTGGCGCAGTTAAAGATCAGGTCAATCAGGCCGCAGCCGATAACCCAGACCACACGACGCTCACTTCTTTTGCGGTGGGAACCCCTGGCTTTGCGCCACCCGAACAGATGGCAATGCGACCCGTTTATGCCAGTGATGTCTATAGTTTGGGCATTACCTGTATTTATCTGCTGACGGGTAAATCCCCTAAAGATTTGAATTATAACCAGTCAACTGGAGAGCTAGAGTGGCAAAGCCGAGTGAAGGTCAGCCCTCGCTTCCAACGGCTTTTGGAGAAGATGCTAGAGGTTTCCCTGCGCGATCGCTTCCAGAATGCGCAAGAAGTCTCTAAGGCGTTAGCCGATCTTGAGGTGGCCTCGGACCCTACTCCCTTGTCTGGTGTCTCAATGTATACAAGCAGCGATCGCCCTGCTGCTCAGCGCTCAACCACGGCAGGCAGCGGCAGCATTGCAGGACGAAGCGCCAATGCAGGGCGACCGTCGGCTCGCTCAGGCGCTCAGGATCCCATGGCGGACTCTTTCTCTAAAATAGTGGCGCGTAAAAATACTGCTCGCTCTGGTAGCGGCGCTGGCGGAACAGATCAAACGGGCGCAAGCGGACGCAAGAGCATCATTAAATTGAGTCCTCAAGGGTTACTACAAGCCTACGGTCAAGGCAAGCGAGACTTTAGCGACCATGACTTAAGCAATTTATCTATGCCTCGGGTGCAGCTATCGGGTGCTATTTTCCATGAGGCGCAACTTCAAAATACAGATTTACGGGGTGCTGACCTGAATGGGGCTAATTTAGGCAAGGCAAGCCTTGTCGGTGCAAATTTACGGAATGCAAATTTGCAGGACGCCTATCTGAGCTATGCAGACCTAGAGGGTGCAGACCTACGCGGATCTGATTTGAGCAGTGCCTACCTCAGCAATGCTAACCTCAGGGGTGCAAATTTGTGCGGTGCAAACTTAACGGGCGCAACGCTCACGGTTTCACAACTCAATTTATCTCACATTAACTGGATGACGATTTTACCCAATGGCAAACGCGGCAGAGGTCTTTGGTAAGGCGCAAGCTGACCCTATGTTCTTAACCCAGGCGCTGAAGGAATGGGCGATCGCCATTTCCTTCCTCCGTTTGGGTTCACAGATTTTACTGCTCCGTAAAGGCGGCATTCGTGATCCCCGCCAGCCTTTTGCTGAGATCCCCCACAGGGCAGCGCTATTCCCCACCTATGAGCATCAGGTACTGCACCATCTCAAGCAGCCTAGGTCAATAGCGCCGCCAGAGGTTAATGCGCCGATTCTGATTGATACTTGGGCGCACATTACCCACGGGTTTTTGCTCTCTACCGAAGCTGAAGTGATGGCGCTGCTGCCGTTTCATATTTGGACGGCAGAATTTGTGACCGAACGGCTAAAGTGGCGATCGCACCAGCCCCTGCAAATTCTTCTTTTGAGAGCCTATTCATTACAGCAGCCTGTAGCGTTGAGGCGATCGCCCTCCCATGCCGGATGCCGTTCTTGGATTAATTTAGAGACGTCTCTCTCTACGCAAAACTCGGTACCTGCGTTATCAGAGCAGCACTATCAGAACCAACTCAACGCGATTGAACAGGCAGTTCAGTCCGTGCAAAATGACTTTAAGCTGAAACCCTTTGAAAGACACTAAAAAAGCGCCACTGCTTTGTAACAATGGCGCTTTTTTAGTTGTGATTAGACCTCTTGCGTCGATCCTATCCCCTCATCCCTTTCTTATCGCCGAAGGCTTTACCCTTTTCCCCCAGTAGAGAAAGGCTAACTCCGGCTCCCCTCGCCCGTTCTGGGAGAGGGGTTGGGGGTGAGGGTCATATCTGTGCAAGACCTCTATTGAATAAACGACCTACTTTAAACTAGGAGCCTCAACAGGCAGCAGACTTACCTTCGGCACAATAACAGCCGCCGCCTCTGCATTGGCCTCTAGTACCCGTGCCAAAGATGGCACTGCCGCCCGCATTCGATCCGTCAGCGCAAGGGTTTTAGCATCATAGATTTGGGTGATGATTTTAGGGTACAGACCAATCCCAATAATAGGGATCAGCAGACAGGCAATAATAAATACCTCTCTTGGCTCCGCATCCGCTAACACCTCATGCTCAATTAACTCCTTATTCTCAGCCCCAAAGAAAATCTCTCGGAGCATCGAAAGCAGGTAGATCGGGGTCAGAATAACGCCGACCGCAGCTAGAAATACCACGATCACGCGGAAAGTGATGCTGTAGGCATCGCTGGTAAAAAAGCCGACAAAGACCATTAGCTCTGCCACAAATCCGCTCATCCCAGGGAGCGCCAAAGATGCCATTGAGCAGGTGGTAAACATGGCAAAAATCTTGGGCATTTTTTTGCCCACCCCGCCCATTTCTTCCAGAATGAGCGTATGAGTGCGGTCATAGGTAGCCCCAACCAAGAAAAATAGGCTGGCTCCAATCAGTCCGTGAGACACCATCTGCAACACTGCACCACTTAGCCCTAGGTCGGTATAAGACGCAATCCCAATTAGTACAAAGCCCATGTGGGAGATCGAAGAATAGGCAATCTTGCGCTTCAGATTGCGCTGCGCAAAGGAAGTAAGCGCAGCATAGATGATGTTCACCACGCCCAATACCACCAACGCTGGCGCAAAGTAGGCATGGGCACCGGGCAGCATCTCCACATTCATGCGGATAAGGGCATAGCCACCCATCTTGAGCAAAATACCCGCCAATAGCATGTGAACGGGAGCCGTGGCTTCGCCGTGGGCATCTGGGAGCCAGGTATGGAGCGGCACAATGGGCAGCTTAACGGCATAGGACACTAAGAGTCCGCCATAGACTAATAGCTGAAATGTAAGCCCGTATTCCTTTAGCCCCAGAGTGTGCATATCAAAGGTGACGGTATCGCCGTAAAAGGCCATCGCCAATGACGCCACCAATATAAACAGAGAACTGCCAGCAGTGTACAGAATAAACTTAGTCGCGGCGTAGAGTCGCTTATAGCCACCCCAAATCGACAGCAGCAGGTAAACCGGGATTAGCTCAAGTTCCCACACCAGAAAGAACACCAGCATATCCTGCACGGCAAAGACGGCAATCTGACCACCGTACATCGCCAAAACCAGGGTGTAGAACAGCCGAGGCTTCATGGTGACAGGCCAGGCCGCCAAAATAGCCAAAGAGGTAATAAAACCCGTCATCAAAATGAGGGGCATGGATAGCCCATCTGCCCCAACAGACCACTTCAGGCCAATTTGTGGAACCCAGTCGTAGCTCTCGACGAGCTGCATTCCAGGGTTAGAGAAATCGTACTGCGTATAAAAGGCAGTCACGATTAGCATGAAATCAATCAACCCCACCACAAGGGCGTACCAACGAATGGGTCTGCCCTTGCCTGCCTCATCCGGAATAAACGGGATGGCAATACAGGCCACAATGGGCAGAAAAATAACGATCGTCAACCAGGGAATCTGGGTAAGCGTCATAGGAAAAAGCCCGTCACACTCACAAAACAGAAATGGATGTTAGTCTTCAAGTCTAGTGCTGAGCTGAGATTGCTCGGCGCTAAGCAGACACAATCACGATGCCCAGCACCGCCAGGAAAACAATGAGGGCATAAAACTGCGCCCGACCGTTTTCAAAGTACTTTAGCCCTTCGCCCGTAATGACCGCGAGAAAACCCGTAAAGTTGACCGCGCCATCTACAACGTTGTAGTCCACTTCCAGTACCTGACGCGCTAAACGACGAGTACCGCGCACAAACACTGAGTTGTAGAGGTCGTCGAAGTACCACTTGTTGAGCGAAAACTGGTAGAGGGCTGGGAATTTGGCTGCGATCGCCGCCGGATCAATTTTATGCCGCAGATACATCAGCGAAGCCAGCGTAATCCCAATCAAGGAGATCCCGACAGAATTGCCCGCCATGACATAAAACTCTGGCAAATTTGCCTCAGTTGCAGCCTTGAGCGCCTCCGCAGCCGTTTCTGAGGGTGAATAGACGAAGGCTTCAAAGTAGTTATGAAACGGCGTACCTAGTAGACCAATCAGCATCGAAGGCACCGCCAACACCAACAGCGGTAGCGTCATGGTGAGCGGGGATTCATGGGGTAGACCCCCATGACCGTGACCGTCATCATGTCCATGCTCCAACTCTTTTGGATCCATTGCACCAGGACCAAAAGCTAACGCAGGTTCAGGCACGCGGCCTTCTAAAAGCGCTTCCTGAATTTTGGTATTGCCGCCTCTAAAGGATCCTTCAAAGGTGGTGAAGTACATCCGGAACATATAAAAAGCCGTGATTCCAGCCGTTAGCCAGCCTAGCAGCCAGAGTGCAGGGTTCGCCTCAAAGGCCTGACCTAAAATTTCATCCTTAGACCAGAACCCCGCGAAGGGCGGAATGCCAGAAATTGCGAGACAACCCACTAAAAAGGTCGAGGCCGTTAGGGGCATATACTTTCGCAAGCCCCCCATCATTCGCATATCTTGGGCTAGCACTGGGTTATGCCCCACGGCGCTTTCCATACCGTGGATGACGGATCCAGAACCCAAAAACAGCATGGCCTTAAAGAAGGCGTGGGTCATGAGGTGAAACAGACCCGCAGAATAGGCTCCAATGCCCATCGCCATTACCATGTAGCCCAGTTGAGAGATGGTGGAGTAAGCCAGCCCCTTCTTAATATCGTTTTGGGTAATGGCGATGGTTGCGCCCATAAAGGCCGTTACTGCGCCCGTCCAGGCAATGACGGTCATGACCCCTGGTAGCCCTTCAAACACAGGGTACATCCGCGCAATCAAAAACACCCCAGCCGCCACCATCGTCGCGGCGTGAATGAGTGCTGAGATAGGCGTTGGCCCCTCCATCGCGTCTGGGAGCCAAACATGAAGCGGAAACTGCGCCGACTTCGCCACGGGGCCTAGAAATACCAGAATGGCAAAGATGCTGGCAACTACAATACTGAGCTGACCGCTGGCGACCAGATCTTGGAGGCGATCGCCAATAGTCTGAAAGTCAAAGCTTCCCGTCGTCCAGAACAGCCCCAAGATGCCGAGCAGCAGGCCAAAGTCACCCACGCGGTTGGTTACAAAGGCTTTTTGGGCTGCGTCTGCCGCCGCCTTGCGGTCGTACCAGAACCCGACGAGCAGGTAGGAACACATCCCCACCAATTCCCAGAAAATATAGACCTGAACAAGGTTTGGGCTAATTACCAACCCCAGCATAGAAGAGCTAAACAAGCTCAAATAAGCATAAAACCGAACATAGCTAGCATCATGAGCCATGTAGCCATCGGTGTAGACCATCACCAGAAAGGCCACCGTCGTCACCACCACCAGCATCATTGCCGCCAAGTGGTCGATGGTGTAGCCCATGGTTAGGCTAAACGTCCCAGCAGCGGCCCATTCAAAGGTGCTGAGAAACGTTTCATGACCGTGGATTTGGCTCCACAGCAATGCATAAGACATTGACATAGCCGCGCCAAGAAACGAGATGATGATCACTGCATTAATCTGCCGCAGTGCATTCGTTGCGCGGTTAAAAGAGATTAGACCCAAGCCCACCAGCATCGCGCCCAAGAGCGGGAAGACTGGAATAAGCCAGGCGTATTCATATAAAGGTTCCATCACTTACGCTGCTGAAACATCAATTCGT
>JBGSVR010000474.1:0-4605 GCA_041752855.1 Thermosynechococcaceae cyanobacterium | reverse complement strand
TTCAGTATGACCCAGAGCCTTGTTTTGCTAGTAAGAAGGCGCGTCAGAGGTTCTATGACCAGATCTGGTTCTCGCGATTAAAGACAATAAGATGTACTACTTGAGAGGCTTTCAATGAAATGTGTCAGGCAGTCAGGTTTTGCCCTCCCTGAACCACTGGGCAATGGGGCCAAACTCAGGTCGTGAGGCTTCATCAAACAGCACCACGTTTTCTGCTTTTACTCTGTTTTGATACTCCTTAATCCCTGGCAAATTAAAAACGTCAGCATCGGGCGGATAAGCAATAATCATGAGCTGTCGTGGTTTGCGGGTTTCGGGATTAATCCAGTTGCCAAACCCTATAGACATTGGGGTAATGGACTCAACGCCTGAAACCGAGAGAGTTTGGTAGAGTCGCCGTCGCGCAAAATTCTTCATGGCAATGAGCGATGAAGACTGAGGGCTAATCAGCACAATATCGGTATTGAGGTTAATGTGCATGGTCGTGGAGGCATCAAACAGCGCATCCCGAAACCCAAGCTGAATCATCATCAAAATGACGGCAAAAGAAATCCCCGCCAGCGCCACCAAGAGGCGCATTTTTTCGCGGGTGAGCTGGAGCCAAGCTAAGGGAATTGCAAATATCATTCTTGCGGCACTAAGTCTTGGACACTATGTTTTGGGCGTAATGACAACCTGCACCTGAAGGTTGGTCAGGTTTGCAACGGGGCGGCTATTGAGGAGGCGGATTTTGACTTCGACGACGCGGGTGTCGGTATTGGCAGCGGGGTCTGTATTGGTCACGTCATTTTTGCCAATCTTGAGACCCACTCGCTCCACAATGCCAGCAATCTCGCCTGAGAACGCTGAGCTGGTGATGACGGCAGGTTGCCCTACTCTGGCGCGGCTGACGTCGGTTTCGTACACTTCAGCAACCACATACATTTGATTGGTGTTACCAAGTTCTACAATCCCCTGCCCCCCAGAGGTTCCGCCTGTGCTTGGCTCTAGTGCCTCGCCCTGTTTTTTGAGTACCTTGAGTACCTGCCCTGACTGGGGTGCCCGAATAATGGTGCGATCGAGTTTGGCTTGGGCAAGGTTGAGGTTACTGCGCGCCGTGTCGATTTGGATTTGTGCCTGCGATCGCCCTTGATCTGCCTGCGCTGAGCGAATTTGAGCATCGGCATTCATCATGCTGGTGTCTCGCTCCTGCTGAATTTTGGCAAGCTGGGCTTCGGCTTCTTTGAGCTGTCCGGCTTTGGTTTGGTAGATAAGCTGTTTATCGTCTAAATCTTTTTGCGATATTGCCCCGCTGGTTTGTAAACTCTGAAATCGCTCAAGATCTTTTAGGGCAAGCTTGAGTTCTGACTGAATACGGGTGATGGTTGCGGCTTGAGCTGCGAGTTCTTTGAGTTTGGGAGAATTGGACTGCGATCGCCGCGTTTGTGCTTCAGCAATCTGTGCGTCTCCATACTGCTGTACGCTGCTGAGTTGCGCTAAGGCATCGTTGAGCTGGCTTTGGGCAACATTTCGACTTGCAAGCTGCTCATCATAGCTTTCTAGATATGCAATGGGCTGCCCTGTCGCTACGGACTGCCCTTCTTTAACCAGTAGCTGCTTAATGCGTTCTCCCGATGGCCCACCCACCTTGACAACTTCTCCTGCTGGTTCTATCCGCCCTAGTGCCGTAATTTTGGCCGCAGAAGCGGGTTGAGCAGGAGCAGCGGGGGCTTCTGACTGCTTTGCAGAAGGACGATTCATCACCTGCGCTAGACCGAGGGCAGCTAGACCTAAGGCCACAGCGATAGCACCGCCAACGATCCACTTTCCGGTGGGGGTAAACAATGCTTTTTCGCCCACGTTTTTTACCTTTCACAAGTCTTATTAGATTTTGACACTTTTAAGGCCAAAAGCGCTTGGGATCCTGTGGCAGGGGAAAATGAGAACGAGAAGCGGGGCAACTGTCTTCTGTTGTGAGAACTATAGTATCGCTCTATTTTCCAGATGTATTAATAACGCTAGGGCTAACAGCGATCGCACTTACCACACACTAACCCCTGTGCCTCTCGCCCAAACCCAAAGGCACCCAGCAAAAATCGCCAGCGGCAATCGCGCACCGACAGATAGGCTTCGATGGAAGTCTGTGGCTCGGCATTGGACACCATTGCAGTCTTGGGTTGAAGGCGATAGTGAAACGGATCAACCCAGACAAGCTGCCCTTGAGTATGCAAAATCGCTAAGGCCAACTCCGCTTGTGGCTCTTGCTTGAGAATATCGGGCAGGTAGCCTTCGCTGGGGAGCTGCTGGGCTAAAGTTTGCGCCAGTTGAGTCTGCGATCGCATCGTCTTCAAAAAACCTTCCCGTCTTTGGCGATCAGTGGGGTCGAGCAAACCCGTCGGTTCGCTTGCCAGCAGTAGCGTTTGAGCGTTCTGACCATCTCGCCCCGCTCGTCCAATCTCCTGAAGGTATTCCGCAAGCGTTAATGGCGGGTGAAAGTGACACACCCACCGCACATTGGGTTTATCTACGCCCATGCCAAAGGCAGAGGTGCAAATCACAAAGGGTACTTCCCCAGAGAGCCACTGCTGCTCAATGTGGCGACGCTCTTGGGGGGCAAGTCCAGCATGGTAGGCGGCGGTGTGCAACCCCTGAGATCGCAGCCATTCGACCAGTTGCTCACTATCTCTGCGGCTGCGGGTATAGACCAATCCGGTGGTTTGTCCTTGGGATTGAATGAACTGCCTAAGGCGATCGCGACGACGTGCCACAGTCCACACCCGCACAATCTTCAGGTGCAGATTTTTGCGATAGGGGCTATTGCGAAAGACCTGCGGCTGCTTTAGCCCCAACACATTCCGAATGTCTTGCTGAGTGGCAGGGTCTGCGGTGGCGGTAAAGGCAGCGATCGCAATTTCTGACCCAGGCTGCTGTTGCAGCAACGTCGATCGCACTGAACCTAGCCGTCGATAGGTAGGTCGAAAGCTGCTGCCCCACTGCGTAATACAGTGCGCCTCATCAATCACAAGGGTTTGGATTTTTACAGAAGGGGCTATCAGGCGCTGCCATAAATTAGCGCCCAGCAAAGATTCTGGCGACAGATACAGCAGCCTTAACTGACCACGCTCTAGCTTATATAGCGTTTGCTGTCGCTGTATCCGCGACTGCTCACTGTGCAGGAGCGCCGCATCCGCCCCGCGAGTCTTCAGAGCCTGTACTTGGTTTTCCATTAGCGCAACCAGGGGCGATACTACGATGGTTAACCCTGTCTGCAAAAGTGCCGGAAGCTGAAAGCACAGCGATTTACCCGCCCCTGTGGGCAGCATAACCAGGGTGTCTTTGCGCTGCAAAATTGACATAACAATTTCACCCTGCAAAGGCCGAAACTGTGAATAACCCCATACGCGCTGAAGCTCGTCTTGAGCCTGCTGCCATTGCTGTGACGGCTGATAATCCGTCATATTCTCCTCTCGCTGTGGAAACCTTTACTAAGGATGTCCGTCTTTGCCCAGTATGTACCTCACACCGTACAAATGGCGTTCATTCTTTAGACGTTGATTTAATACCCTAAAGCAACGAACGTCATTTCCTAAAGCTTTTAGAAAATGAGTAGAATTTAAAAGATTGCTAGGAATAACCGTACATAGTCCTTAGCAAATTTTTAACCCCAAAACAAATTGACCTTGAAGCTTTATCTCTAAAAACCTCTACCCCTCTTACCTCACCATGTCGCCCAAAGTCTCCATCCAGAAATCGGCTACTTATTTATCTGTGCTCTTGGTTGGTTCCCTTGCAACGCTGGTCGGCACGCAAATGGTTCCGGGCAAATCTTTTTCGCCACAGCCTAGCGTTGCTCAGCTTGCCGCACCGCGACTTGTCCAAGGCGATCAGAATTTTATTGCGAGAGCGGTTGAGAAAGTGGGGCCAGCAGTGGTGCGTATTGATGCGTCACGCACAGTCAGAAGTCGAACCCCTGCGGTTTTTAATGACCCATTTTTTAGACAGTTTTTTGGGGGTGAGATGCCTCAAAGTCGCACTCGCGTGGAGCGGGGGACAGGTTCCGGCTTTATTATCAGCAACGATGGTCTAATTTTGACCAACTCCCATGTGGTGAATGGTGCAGATTCTGTGACGGTATTGCTCAAGGATGGGCGATCGCTTAAGGGGAAGGTTCTGGGACAAGATAGCCTCACCGATGTTGCCGTGGTCAAAATTCAGGCGAACAATTTGCCCGTCGCGCAAATGGGCGATTCTGATCAGCTTCGGCCTGGGGAATGGGCGATCGCCATTGGCAACCCCTTGGGCCTAGACAACACCGTAACGGCGGGTATCATCAGCGCCACCGGACGCACCAGCGGCGACATTGGCGTACCCGATAAGCGCGTGGGCTTCATCCAAACCGATGCGGCGATTAATCCAGGCAACTCAGGTGGACCGCTTTTGAACCAGTATGGGCAAGTGATTGGGATGAATACCGCCATTATTGGCGGCGGTGCCCAGGGGTTAGGGTTTGCCATCCCGATTAAAACGGCTCAGAAAATTGCCAATCAGCTTGCGACAACGGGTAAAGTTAACCATCCCTTTCTGGGCATTCGGATGACGAATCTATCGCCTGAGCTAAGGCAGCGC
>JBGSVR010000473.1:0-3472 GCA_041752855.1 Thermosynechococcaceae cyanobacterium | reverse complement strand
ATCTTTAGTCTGATGGCTATTAGTATTCTGAGTAAGCCCAATATTTATCAAGCGAAGGGGCAGCTCAGATTTAATCTTAATGAGGATAAACCCAATATTATCGGCATTCCAGGTCTTGGCGAAGCATCTGGCACAGGAAGTGAGCGACAGCTCGCCACAGAAATTCGCTCTATGTTATCTCGTGAGTTTTTGATGTCTGTGATAAAGCGGTTGCCGACTAGATCTGGCAATGATGGGGAGCGACCTAGTGTTGATGCTTTACAAAGCAGCCTTAAAATTTTGCCAGTTCGAGAAACTGATATTGTTGAAGTCTCGTTTAATAGCTTAGTTCCTGAAGAGGCGTTGCAGGTTGTTAACCAACTGATGCAGGTGTATGTTCAAGCTAACCTACAGTCAAATAGAACGAAGTCGCGGGCAACGCGTGAGTTTATTGTGAGTCAGCTACCCCAGGTTCGTCAGCGGGTCTTTGTGGCAGATTCTGGGCTGCGTCGGTTTAAGGAAACCTATCGCGTCGCCGATTTGACTGCAACGAAGGCTGCGTCGGCTGAAGGACAGGTCAAAATTCAGGAGCAGTTGGGCAGCATTGAGACTCAATTGGCAGAAACTAATGCTCAGTTAGGGACGCTTCGGCGGCAGCTTGGTGTAGATGCTCAGCAGGCGGTGGTGGTGAGCGCAGTGGGTCAGTCGCCAGCGGTACAAGATGTACTCAAAAGTGTAGAGGAGGTTGAGAAGCAGTTAAAGGAGACAAGAACGCGCTTGGCTCCAGAGCATCCTACGATATTGGATCTCCAAAGTCGTCAGCAAGAGTTACAGGTGCTGCTGCGAGAGAGAGTTCGGGCTTCGCTCAATAATCAAGATGTACCCATCTCAGGCACTTTGTTTGTAGGTGCAACGCGGCAAGGCTTGCTGGATAATCTGATTAAGTATGAAGCCGCACAAACGGGGCTGTTACGGCAGCAGCAGGCGTTGTTGAGCCAAAAAAATGCATTGGCCAGTCAGGCAAAGGTGATACCCAGTTTAGAGCAGCGGCAGCGAGAATTAGAGCGAGAGTTGGGGGCTGCGGAGTCTACGTATCAATCGTTGCTGAAGAGTTTGCAGGACATCCAGGTAACAGAAAATCAAACCATCCCTACCGTTAAAATTATTGAGTCGGCGGTGCTGCCGTCTGTCCCAGTTTTGCCGAATCGCTTGATGGAGCTTATTCGCAGCGCGATCGCCTCATTGCTGCTTGCGTCAGTGGTTGCTTATCTACTTGAAATTAGCGATCGTAAGCTTAAGACGGTAGATTCGATTCGTGAAGCCTATCCCTATCCCCTATTAGGCAATATTCCACTGTTTGAGGTTACAGGACAGGAGTATCAGAAAATTCCGGTACTAGCAGAGCCTAACTCAGCCGTTAGTGAAGCTTACCGAATGCTCCAAGCAAATTTGAAGTTTTTACGCTCTGATGCGCCAGTGCGTATTATTGCAGTTACGAGTGCTCAGCCTGGTGAAGGGAAGTCGGTGACGGTTTCTAATTTGGGTGCAGTATTGGCTCAGCAAGGGCATCAAGTGCTGATTGTTGATGCTGATTTGCGTAGGCCCACCCTCCATCAAGTTTGGGAAATTTCTAATGGTTTTGGATTGTCTAATGTATTGACCGATTCAGAAAATGAAGATTTCAAAGCACTTCCGCTTCATAGCATAAATGAACGCTTGCAGGTGCTAACATCAGGCGCTGTCCCACCCAATCCGCTGGCGCTGATTGACTCTCAACGAATGAATAATTTTCTTCAGTCACAAATTAAAAACTATGATTATATTTTAATTGATACACCGCCCCTAACGGTTGCAGCAGATCCCCTTGTGATTAGTCACTTTACTGATGGGATACTGCTAGTGGCGCGACCTGAAATTTTGGAGAAAGGGAGTGTTAAAGCGGCTCAAGTTAGTTTGCAGCAGTCTGGGGTGAACGTTTTAGGGGTGGTTGCAAACGGGGTTATCTTGAAAAATGAAAGCTATAGCTACTATTACTATTCTAAAGGTTACTATGGTAAAAATGAGACACAAAGGATAGAAAAAAATGATTCTAATACGCCTGAGGAAAGGAATAGAGTCACAATCAAAAAATAGCAGCAGTATTGTGCTAAAGCAGTAGCGAATGCTTTATTCACTCAATTCAATAGTGGAAGAAATTGATGGTTTCTGAGTAGTCGATTTTGGGAGGAGAGTTGAAGATTTGTTGGTCAAAGTTTTCGCTATCGCTGTGGTTAGTGTAGCTATTACTAATGGCAGAAACTTCTTGTTTTCGCAAAATGGAACGGACGTTTGCTGATGTAACTTGAGTTAAACTGAAATTACTTGATTTTGACAGGTTAAGAGCATGTACCAAGTAAATCCTCCTCTTTCGCCACGAGAAACGTTGCCAACGATGTATGATTTGCCCAGCGAAGATATAGAGGGATTGGGGGTGCCAGATGAGTTTCATAATTTTCAGCCAGAATTGCTACGCCTTACTTTTCGTCCGCCCAATTATTCTAGCGAAGAGGTTTTTGTAGGGAGCGATCTAAATCTTTATTACGACTCTCGCCATCCTAATTGGTATAAACGACCGGACTGGTTTGGGGTATTGGGTGTATCAAGGTTATATCAAGACCAAGATTTGCGTTTGAGTTATGTGGTTTGGCAGGAGGGCGTGAATCCCTTTGTGGCAGTTGAGTTAATTTCTCCTGGCACGGAGTTAGAAGATTTGGGTAAGACTTTGCGGGAGGTGAATCAGCCACCGACAAAATGGCAGGTATATGAGCAAATACTGCGGATTCCTTACTATTTTGTGTTTAATCGCTATACAGATGAGTTTAAAGCTTTTGGTTTGGTTGCCGATCGCTATCAGCCTTTGACGATGGGAGAGCAAGGTGTCTGGCTAGAGGGGGCACAGCTTGGCCTGGGACTGTGGCGGGGAGTTTGTCAGGGGATTGATCGACTGTGGCTGCGGTGGTTTGATCGAGATGGGCATTGGATTTTAACTCCGGCAGAGCAGGAGACTCAACGAGCAGAGCAGGAGACTCAACGGGCAGAAATAGAAAGACAACGGGCAGATGCAGCCGAGTTGGAATTAGCTAAGTTAAAGCGGTTGTTACTTGATCGAGGAATTGATCTGAGTGGTGCTGATTGAGCAGGGTGACTAGTTATTGCCAAACGAAAATCGCCTGAATCGTCGAAACCCAATCACCAAATTTCATTCATACTTAGGACGAAACCTGGCATAACTTCATCAAAGATTAGAGTTTATTTCAACTATACATAAACTTTTTGAAGAGAGAACTCATTATGCCAGCCCGTGACTATTATCGTTAGTGTCCCTAGTTTTTCGCCACACTTTTGAGACGGTCATGCTTGGCATGGTCACGCTGCATAACCAAGAAAAAAATGGTTAAACAACTATCTTCATTGGGAAACGCGCCAATTTCATCAGACTTGGTTCTAAACTCAC
>JBGSVR010000472.1:0-5223 GCA_041752855.1 Thermosynechococcaceae cyanobacterium | reverse complement strand
GTGAGTTTAGAACCAAGTCTGATGAAATTGGCGCGTTTCCCAATGAAGATAGTTGTTTAACCATTTTTTTCTTGGTTATGCAGCGTGACCATGCCAAGCATGACCGTCTCAAAAGTGTGGCGAAAAACTAGGGACACTAACTTTCTATGAGTATCTTGATGAACAGCTCGATAATCCAAAAATTATTTTAAATTTGCTAACTCGCTACAAACAGAGATGTGAATGGTTCTATCGAGATCATTTAAATGACTTATTTGAATTAAAAGAAAAAGAAGAAGACAGAAGAAAATCCGAGAAGTTCCTTGCTATGGATTTATACTCTTTCTTGCATGATCAGGGTTTTAATTTCACTATTGAACCATCTTCTATATACGGAAAGATTGATATTATAGCATCGCAGGGAACTGATGATCCCCTCCTGGCCGATGCCAAGATTTTTGACGCAGATCGTGGAAAGACATATATTTGTCATGGATTCAAACAAATTTACACCTATACACAACAGTTTAATGAACCTTTTGGCTATTTAGTAATATTTAAGAATACCGAAAAAGATCTTTGCTTTTCACTGTCAAATATTTTATCAAAAGTGCCAGCAATTAATTATAATAATAAAACAATTTTCTTTTTTGTTATTGATATTTTTAAAAATCCTAAGCCCGCCTCTCAGAGAGGTTCTCTAAAGGTCGTCACCATTTCTGAAAAAGATTTAATAAAGCAAGTTCAGGAGATTGATATTTTTAAAAATCCTAAATCCGTTACTCAGAAACACCCTCTAAAGGTTGTCATTATCTCTGAAGAAGATTTAATGGCGTAAGTTTAGAAGATTTTGCGATCATCTTAACAATCGAACAACAGTGTGACCGCACCGCCGATAAAGAACAGTTGCAAATCGGAAGGGGAGATGCTGGTCAATCGTGATCGCCAAACCAAGAACTGAATTCGGCGATCGCTCCAGCCATCAGACACATTCAGCGATCGCCCGACCTCAGCAACTGTGATCGCCTTACAAGGTCTAAGCTTGGGCTAGAGGGGCGATCGCAGTTCCTCAAGTGGGAATGCGATCGCCTATGCCCCAATCTCCCAATCCTCAAGCTGTAACCCATCAACCCGTTCAAACTCCCGTGTATTGTGCGTCACCAGGGTTAGGTTGTTTGCTAGGGCGATCGCAGCAATTTGTAAGTCATAACCCCCAATAGGTGTTCCCATTTTCTTAAGTTGGGCACGAACCCTACCGCAAATTTCAGCAGATTGAGCATCAAAAGGTAAGCTGACAAAATCTCCAAAAAAATTGCGGAGATTTCCTAAGTTTTCTGCTGAGCGAGAACTATTATACGCGCCGTAGTATAGTTCAAACTTTACAATGTCACAAATTCTGACATCTTCTGGAGACAAAGAAGTAATTCTTTGGTACAAGGACAAATTCCTGCGGTTAATATAGCCAATGCAAGTATTTGTATCTAGCAGATAAATCATTCAAATAATTCTCGTTCTGCTTGTTCTTCTTGCGGTGCCCTCACCAGAGCTTCACCTTGCCAAGACCCAAATGCACTTAAAAAGGCTGAAGACCATTCTCGTTTCTTAGTATTTTGTGCAGGTTGATAGACAATAATGACATCTACATCTGTATCGTGCAACTCTGGCAAATCAACCTGCAAACGTCCGTCGCTTCCAATATGATGAGACTTTAATTGTATGCTGTTCATGGTGTTCCTCTATTAAATGAGTCATCCTGAATGCATCCATAAAATCGTGCAAGAGGATGCTCTTCCACGGCTTTAGGTAAGCTAGTCTGATAGACAATGACAACCTCAATATCCGTATTTTGCATGTCAGGCAAATGAACCTTCAACAGACCATCGTTACCGATATGAGATTTTAACGTAATGCTGTGCATGGTTCTAGCTCCTTATCTACACATTGACTTCCTCACCCAACTCTTTCAAAATCCCCTGCAACTCTACGATCGCAGCCTCTAATGCCCCCATCGCCTCCTGCGCAAGAATCGCAGGTTCCGGCAACTCCCCATTCTCAGTCTTCCGTTCATCCTTGAGCCAAGAGATATCTAAATTATCATTCCGTTCAGCAATCCAGTTACGAGAAAATTTTCTAAAGCGTCCCTTCTCTTCAGTATCAGTGCGTTGAGATAGACTTGCTGCTCCACCAAATGGATCATCCCCAAAAGCAGCTTCAAACTCGCCAAAATGCTCACGCATCAACGATGTCCGCTTACCAAATTGAGGAACATTAGTGCGCAGATCGTACACCCAGACCTCTTTCGTATTGCCTTTATCCTTCTTGCCACGGGTAAAAAACAACACATTGGTCTTCACACCCTGAGCATAGAAAATGCCGGAGGGTAATCGTAAAATCGTATGCAGATTGCATTTATCCATTAGGTCTATGCGGATCTGCCTGCCCACATTACTCTCAAACAAAACATTGTCAGGAAAGATTGCAGCAGCACGACCACCGGATCGAAGTCCCAGGAAAATATGTTGTAAAAAACAAAATTGTTTATTGCTAGTCCGAAAGTCAAAATCTGGTCGCTCAGGTTCGCCTCCGCCTTTCTTGCTGCCAAACGGTGGATTAGTCAAAATCAAAGAAGCTGAGGGCAGAGCCATCCCATCTTTAGAGAGCGTATCGCCATAGCGCATCCCTGCCCCTTCAGGATCGGACTCAATTCCATGCAGCATCAAATTCATGCAAGCCAATCGATAAGTATCAGGCACATGCTCCATGCCATAGAACGTATCATTTTGACATTTCAATTGTTGCGCTTTCGTCCATTTAGCTGAATTGTCATGTTCATGGATGTAGCGATTGGCAGCAATTAAAAACCCACCCGTGCCCGCTGCTGGGTCTTGAATAACATCTTTAATCGTAGGGCGCATCACATGCACCATACTGTCAATTAGTGAACGAGGTGTAAAATATTGCCCCGCACCTGCCTTTGTTGCATTGGCGTTTTTTTCGAGAAGCCCTTCGTATATATCGCCCATTCCTTCTTGTCGGGCATCGTACCAATTGTCGATTGCGTCAATTCCCTCAACCAACCTAGAGAGCGTGTTCGATTTTGAGATCGCAGACTTAGCGTCAACGAAAATTTCCTTAACAATCGTAGAGCCACTCTGTCCCAAGTATTCCAGAAGCTTTTTGTAGAATACAAGCTGATCTGAGTCAGGGTTTTCAAGGTCATCCCAACGATACCCCTCTGGCAACCGATTCTCAGTACCCGTCTCCTTTGCCATCTTCAGAAACAAAAGGTACGTAAGCTCGATAAAATACTGATGATAAGAGACTCCTCCATCCTTAAGGATATTGCAGAGGTTCCAAAGCTTGGCAACGATGTCTTGGGTGATTTTACTCATAGGATAAAGATTGTACCCCTTACGTAGCAAAAGCTCCAGAGCAATTTCGTTATAATGAGCGGCACCATTGTCATTGCTGTACGGTCAAGACGGCTGCGATTGCCCCCAACTAAAACCTTAGAAAATGCAAACGCTTGATGCGTCGTTGTCATTTCGACATTTCATAAGGTTCTACTTTCCTTGTCAGAAAGCTCGCTGAAATTGCGGCATATCTAAAGTTGAACATGTACAGATCTAGATATGAAATCAGCCCACCACTGCAATACAGTCCACCTCCACCTGTACATCTTTGGGCAGTCTTGCTACCTCTACACAGGCGCGGGCAGGCGCAGTGGCCTCATCAAAATATCTTGCATAGATTCCATTGACCGTGGCGAAGTCATTCATGTCTGCCAAAAAGACCGTCGTTTTTACCACATCAGACCACGTTGCACCCGCAGCCTTCAAAACTGCTTCTAAATTCTGCATCACCTGTACCGTCTGCTGCGCTACATCACCTTGACCTACAATTAACCCTGTCGCAGGGTCAAGAGCAATTTGTCCAGAGCAGAATACCATCACGCCATTGGCACGAATGGCTTGGTTGTAGGGACCTACGGGGGCTGGGGCTAAAGGGGTTTGAATGACATCACGAGACATATCGGCTGCTGGTGCTAAGGGTTACTCCTTCGCTATTGTGCCGTGGAATGGCGGTTGGGTGAAGTATCCCATCAGGGTTCTAGCTGTAGGATGGGCAGGGTATCTGCGTGTAGAGCAGTTCTTCGGCGGCGATCGCCCCTTCGCAAGACGCCCACACCGACTGAATTTGAGTCACTTGACCCGCCAGGAAACTCACCAACGAAAAATTGCGATAGCTGATGCCGTCCTTCTCTAAAACCCTCGGCACACAGGCCGCGTTGAGATATACCGTACCATCGTCTCCCACATGCACTCGTTTACGGAGCTGCTGCCGCGTATGGCGTAGGGTATGGTGCATGTGCCCAAACGTGACTAGCGCCACTCGTTTGCCAGCCGCTTTAACCGTGGCGATCGCCTTCTGTAAATCGGGGTCGCCGTAGTCTCCACCAATGGGCATCCAGTCTCTGCCGCAGGGGTCTTCTGGGCGATCGCCCAAGCCCATTGGCCCGTTATGGCTCACAAAAATGAGGGTTTCACACCGCGACTGCTGAGCCGCCTGCACAATGCGATCGCAGGAATCCTGCATGGAATGCACATCAAAGCGATCGGAGTAAAAATCGCCATGCTTCCAGGCGGGGCCACCCCAACTAAAGGGTCTGCCCCCCACCACCCCAAACTGCATCTGCGGAAAATCGCGCTGACTGTAGCCAATATGGGAACTTCCTAATACCTCAAGCTGCTGCTGTACCCGATCTTCATAGCGGCGATCGTAGGGACACTTTTGCCGACCCCAAACCGTAGCGCTATACCAGGCATCATGATTCCCTAGCGCCACCGCCACAGGGATAGACATTTCAGCCACCTGCTCCACAATCTCAACGGCTTCGTTGCCAAAGTCCCCGACAAATAAGGCTAAATCAACCCCCAAAGAGATCAGTGCCGACTCATCGCGATCATCCCACTGTCCGTGAACATCGCCCACGACAGCAATTTGAACAGGTTTTGAAGAAAGGGCGACAGACTGCGATCGCGCCACCGATGAATGGGTCAAAACAAGTCTCCTGCATTGGTCGGACGCATTACCAAAAAAATCTCACCCCAACATCTCACCCCAAAAATCGCACTCAATCTTGAATATACGCTTGTCCCATTGCCAAGGCCAATTCCGCCCGCATAAATTCCCGTCCTAAGTAGGCCGCATGATCAAGCTTTGTCACCAAGGAAATGTCTGGCA
>JBGSVR010000471.1:0-19076 GCA_041752855.1 Thermosynechococcaceae cyanobacterium | reverse complement strand
GATTGCCAGTGATTAAAAAAGGTAAGTCTCAAAATACTTTGCCTGTAATAGCTGCGTAGTTTTTAGAATAGATCGCAGTTATGCCTATCTACTCACCTGGAATTAACAGGTGGGTAATTTTGATTTGTCCAAAGTCGAATCAAACTCATCTTGAGAAATATCCATTCCCTTGGGCGCAATAATTGGCACCGTCAGCTCACCGCGCCCTTGGGCACCGCTGGGGATTGTGCTAAACGTTCGTGAATTCATCGCCACTCCAGATGAATCAGTTGAAAGCGTTGGATACCCCTCAGAATCAGGCAGTTGAGCGATGGGGTAGGGGGATGACTCGTTCGGCTGGCTTGAGTTATAAACCGCTGGGATTGCGGTTATGCCAGAACTAGAGCCATCAATCATGATCTGATCACCCAAATTTGCAATCACCTTCTCAGGGTCACTCGGCGGTGTAAAAACAGGAGGTGAGTAAAACCGTGGACTTGAAGCTTCATTAGGGGTAGGTGCAGGTGCAGCGCTCGGTACAGTGCGGTAAACGATTCTCTCTACCGTTCGGATTTGAGGCGGTGAGGACACCCGTTGGATGACGGGAGGGAGCTGACGCACTGCGACCACATTTTGAGGGGTGACTTTAGCAGGCTTAACGGTCGTGGCCTTAGCGACGACAAAATTCTCCTGTTTGCGAATCCCAAGTTTTGCCCGTAATTCGGCATTCTCCTTTGTCATCTTGTCGTAGGGATTCGGCTGGTCTGCGGGGGCAGGTTGAATGGTTTCGACTTTTGCAACCTTGACATCTCCAGAGAAGAAGATGGACTTCAAAACCATTGCTATCAAAAGGAACCCGCCACAGGCCACCGCTAACTGAACAGCCGTATTTTCGTAGATAGGCCGTTTTTCTTCTGCCGAAATCGCACGAGCGGAGCTATCGCTGAGTTTAGGAAGCGTTGACTTAGTCTTAGCGTCTGCATCAACGCCAAACAATTGATTCACGGATGTCTGTTCGTTCATTGGTCTTTGTTCCTTGTTCTGCTGTTTGTACTGGTTGAATTAATCAATCTGCTTGATCATCAAGCCCTGACTTTGCATCTCCTTGATGTATTGGTAGTAGGGGCTATCGGGTGGCTCCCAAGAGTTGAAATAGGGAGGGGTTGCGACGAGGTAAAATTTTTCGCGCCGAATCTCATAGAGGTCTGGCTTTTGAGGCTGCATGATGGTGCGTGTTGAGGCAACATCCGCTTCCCAATTGCCAGGAGAGGTTTCTCGGAGGTTAGAAATCTCCATCGTGTTCTCGATTCGCGCCGACATCTTGTTGTTGGCAAACCCGTCAATCGGGAATCCTTTGCCCTTATAGATGGCGATTTGCTTGATCAGGTAATCCTGACGGTAGGGCGCAACGATGGCATAGGAGGCTTTGTAGAGAGGGGCGGGAATCAGTTGACCAACAAAGTTAACTTTTGGCTCATCCTTGCCATCGGGTGTTTTGCCAACCCATGTCCAAGCAAGGTGCTTCCACTGGCGGAGGAACTGCTTTACCGTCTGGGGCGTTCGCTTGAGCGGATCCACCGCTTCAGCCGTTGTCGTCGTACCGTCCGGCTTCTGGATGAAGGCATAGCGGTCTTTACTGACAAAGCTACTGACTCTTGCGATGCCAATAATCTGAAGCAGCGCCACAAAGCACAGGACACCAAAAATGCCGTAGGGAACCCAATTCGGATGTGATTTTTTGTAGGTGATCATGATTTTGGATTAATTGTTTTAACGGCGTTTATCCATTGCTCGAGAGATGCCCATCGTCACCGAAGTCGCAGCGGATGAGACAACGCCTGCGACTGCACTCGCAGCAGCAAAGTTTGCGCCCATAAAGGTTTTGGCTGCGAATAGCCCACCGCCGCCAATAACGGAGAGGGAAACCAATGGGGCAATCAGGCCAACTGCGTACTCAAACCTGATATCAGAAAAAGAATATGTAGAGCTTTGGGATAGCTGAAGACTAGAGAAACCGACAACAACCACGTTCGCAAGCTGTGCAATCAGGATGGTGAGGTAGCTAACAAGCCAGCCAGCCGTCATATTGAGGCGAGCCGGAATAATGGCGACCGATATCGCTAATGGCGCAAACAAGGCATCTATAAATAACGCTAGTTCCATAAATGAAACTGTCCAATATTGGATTGTATTAAGAACCGTCTTCTGTGATGAGCTAGCCACAAGTGCAGCACCAGCATTTGCGATTTTGTAAGCATTCAGGTTAGGAGATGCCAATAACTGAACTCCTTCTAAAGGAGTAAAAGTATTGGAAAGCTTCGTCATGAACTTTTTGAAGAACACGCAGGGACTTTGCAGCGCACTAGATGTACACTGCTGCTGCTCCCCAAGTTCTCGCTGCTCAGAAATTACAGTTTGAATTTTTTTGTAGCAATCAACAAAGTCATAAGCTTGTAATTGCTGTGGCGAAAGCTTTTTAAGTTCGACTTCGTTTGTCGGTTTTTCAGTCGTTGGAAGCGTTATGTTCGGTTTGTAAAGCTGCTGACAGGCTTGAATCTGCCCAGCAATTTTACTCGCCGCGTCTTGAGTGATAAAAATGTCACTCATTGCACCCCTAAAGGAGATATCCTGCACTTTTGCATCCAGAATAGCGGTCTTTGCGTTATTAACATACTCACGTAGTCCTAAACCGAAACTTCTTGCCGCATAAGCATTATTGGCTAGAAATATCGAACACAGGATGATCGGGAAGAAGGCTTGTAGTAGAACAGAAATAAACGCACCACCCCCATAGATTTGACCCACCATCGCAGTCCCAAACTTCCAGCTCCAAAAGACCAGACCAATCAGGATAAACAGCTTACAAACGTTGTTAAATACAATGTCTGAAAGATTGGTTTGCCCTTTACTGGCATCGGGCATGAATGTGGTTTGCCAAAGCTGATCCCAGAACGCCTGTACATCTTGATTCTGTTTAATTAGGGAATTTAGGTTATCAGTTTGGGTTTGGATATCTTCGGCAGATGCACCACCGTGGATAAGCAACGCAAGGATTGACCCAAGCGCTAAGGCAGTGATAAATGTTGCCGTCTTATTTCGGCGCAAAGCCTGGAAATAGCGTTGAAGCAGCAGAGGTTTCGGCAGCTTCAACAGTGCCGCGATCCTGGTCGAGTTTGTAAACATGATCCCTATCCAGATTGGAACTGATTTCTGCAAGCTGCATTGTTTGAGCAGCCTCTTGTATTTGGATTGACTGAAGATGATCGCCGTTGATTTTTGTAATGGCACCCAGCGCTTTGAGCTGATTCCCCGTCTGATAGGCAGCAGCACTTTGCAAAATGGCTTGCCCTGAGAGGATCGTCAGACCCACGGAGTTTGCCGCGTTCTGCTGTGAAATTTGCTTGAGACAAGCGAGGGATTCTTTCGCCGCCACACAAGCCTTTGCCGCTTCTGCCGATGCCTTTGTCGCCTTCTGTGCCGATTCGTTGAGCTTTGTGGAGTCCTCAATATATTTGGCTTGCGAAGTCGCAGCCTGTCCTGCTACCTCAACGGCAGCGGTTGATTCTTTAGAACGATTTGAGAGCAGGGTTTGCCCCTCATCCGACAAAATGAGCTGAGAGATATTAGAAATGCCCTGACGAATGGAGGACTGAACTTTTCGAGACAGTTCGTACACTTCTTTGGGTGTCCGAGCATTCTTGATATCTTCCGCAAGAGTCGTGGGTAGTCCCAATCCGCCAGAATTCCCAGAACCACCACCTTCTGACCCAACAACATCAGAGGCTGATTGCGGATTGAGTACCCCTAAAGCACCTAGCAAGCCAATAACATTGTTTGCAGCACCACCCCAGTTGTTAGAGGAGATATTGCCGAAAATCGCCTGAGCATAAGACCCAGACTGACCAATCTTTTGGAGGGTTGCCGGATCGATGCCAACATCTGAATTTCCATCCGTTCCGCTCGTCGTCGAGAATAGACCACCCAAATCATTGACATCTAAGTTTCCGAAATCCGAAGATAAATTTCCTAAATTTCCAAGGGTCGGATTGGTGGTTATGTTGCCGATAGAACCCAGTAAATCGTTAAGGCTGAACCCACCGAGTTCAGAAAACGATCCGCCGCTAGAATCACCTATTCCAAACAGGTCAGCTAGACCACCCAAGCCACCGCCACCGAATAGGCTACCTAATCCACTTCCGCCTCCGCCACCACCGAATAAACCGCCCAGCCCCCCGAGTAGACCACCTACTCCTCCACCTCCTCCACCCAACAAGCCGCCAATGCTGCCAGTATCGGTAATGCCACCAATGCCGCCAGAAGACTGGGCTGAAGCTGATCTTATAGAACCGAAAAAGAACGCAGCAGCGACCGTAATTGATAGGGCAAGAACTTTGAAATTGCGGCGTTTCCTTAAGCGCATAATAGTTTTTCTCCTTGCATGAATGCGGGGCAAATCGTGTCCATCTCCAGTCCTTTACGACGCGCTTCGTAGTACAGCTCACTAAACTTGATGAGCCAAGCCAGGTCTGTCGGGTCATCGGGGTTGCCAAAGGCTTCACGGGCACGATTCCGTGCCTCGACCTCGACGGTATCGTTCGCAGCAAGGGCAACCAGAAGCTTTGGAGGGCAGTAGGTCAACGGAATATGGCGGTTGCCACGCAGACAGTACCAATAGGTTTCAAGCAATTTTGGGTTAATGGTTTTGCCCTGGAACGACTCCGCCATCTCTTCTCGAAACCCCAGGTATTGCACCACTTCGCGGATAATCCCAGGATTCGGCGCACTCATGAGAATGTTTTGAATGTTGTTGAAGAGCTGTGGTCCATACCCTGAATCGAACACAGTTTGAATGGACTGAAAGACGAAGACACAATTGAGGCCCAGCTTTCTCGCAGTCGGAGGCATCGCAGACACCCGCCGCGCAAACGGTCGCATCTGATAAAGCGTCGTGGCTTCTTCGATAAAGGCGTTTGAGTGATTAGAGGCGATCGCCTTACGCGAGATCATCTGCAAGCCCACCATCGCGTAGACCAAGCTATCGCGATCAGCCGCTACATCGGTCAGGGACAAGACCAGGAAATCCACGTCCATGTCAAAGGTGGAAGGGCCATTGAGGGAGCGACCCAGCGGCGATTCAAGTACGCCTAAAAGACCGTTGATAATTTTGTCGATGGCGCGTCGAGAACCGTCATAGATAGTGGGGTTATTCTCAATTTGTCGCGTCAGCCATGCATTCGCAAATGCAGAGAAGCGCGTGAGATTCGGCATTCTGAGATAGTCTTCAGAACCAAAGCCACCAGCAATTGCCGCGTCGTAATCAGCCTTAATCTCAGGGTCTGCGTTGAATGCTCCGTAAGTACGCCGGATCCAATCCTTGACGTCTTCCTCGGTCTGGGGGTCTGGAGCCGCACCTAGAATCAGCGTCGCGATTAGCTCAATTTGACCCGTCTCAATATCGAGATATGCCGCCTCAAGTTTTTCACGTCCTTCAGGCGTTGTACGGTCGATGTGGCTCATTCCAGCTTTTTCAAGGATATTGAGACGATTTTTCCGCACGTCCAGATAGGCAACCCGCTTACCGAGAAGTCTGAGAATCTCAATAAATTCGGTGTAGGTCGATTTCCCGTCCGGTCGTGGAAACTCGAAGACAATCGCAGGATAGGAGTAGCACAGCGCCTCGAAAATCATGTCAAAGGTCGCAACGGACTTCCCTGCGCCCGTTTCGGCAATAATGGCAACAAAGTTTGGGTTTTTATTGCAGATGTCGATGTAGAGCGGTGAGCGAAGCTGAGTGTGCAAGAACATCACACCTTGCTTATCCAACCCTGGTGCCGTCACAAACGGTATCTGCGGTACCGTTTCGGTTGCAAAATATTTTTTGCGACGATGCTCGGGCTGTGACAGGAGCGGCTCCCAGGTATAGGCCGGAAGCTGATTCCAAATGTACTCCGTCACTTCCGTCGCAATTTCAGAGTTTGCAGTCGGCATCCGACGGATTAGATCTTGGAGCGCACTTGATAATTCTTCAGGCGTATCTCGATAGACCGCGACAACTAAAGAAACCCACCCAGGCGGGTTATTTTCCTCTAGCATTTGCCGCGCTTCGAGGGCTTCCTCCTCAACCATCTTGGCAACCACGTTCACCGAGTTGCGACGAATGGCAGTCGCCTGCTGCTGAATCGCACCCGTTATGGTGCGGTCGCAGTTGACCATCTCCAGGTTTGAATAGTCCCGCGTATACTCCAGGATGATTTTGTAGTCGGTGAAGGGGCTGGTATTGCCAGCTAAGATGTTGTGCCAGAACAGATAAAGACCCAGTTCCTGACAACCATTCACCATCGGGAACGAGTCAATTTTGTCTAACCCTCCAACCTTCACAAAACCCACGTATTTATCAAGCGTTGGCACATAAACATAGGCACGTTCGGCTTGAATCGTTGGTGGATAGCCATTTTCAGGCGTATGAAGCACCCCTAAGATATGGGTATCGTCGTTGAAGACGGGCAAGCTGATTCCGTCATGGTCAACCGACACATATTGAGGCACAGGAGGGACGTCAGAATGGGGGTGCGTGTCGCTGTAATCCACCTCCCACATCGTCTCTTTCGTCAACGGTTCAGCAATGAAGCCATAGTTGATCGAATTTGAAAGAATCGCGTTGAGCGGCGTAAAACAGTTGTCAAATGCTGCTTTTGCAACCCGCTCCCATTGAGCGACGTTCGGCTCTCGTACTCCAATGCCCATCACAGAAGAAAAAGCTGAGAAAAAGCGAGAAATTGCATTGGTTTGATTAGAAAACCCAGCGGTGGCACCGAACTGCACCCGATATTTGGCATACACGTACAGGGTTTTGCTCTGCATGTGTCCGATGGAGCGCTTACGCGGGTCAGGCGAGGTCATATCCTGCGCCCGACGCAGTTTCGCTGCGATTAATGCCCGTTCAATCCAGGTCAGCCCAGATCGCTGTGCTAACTTTTCCTGCTGCTTTCGGTAGCCTGAATCATCAATAAAGCTGGCCTCAACAAATTTCAGGTCAACCCCAAACGGCAGCGCTGTAAGACCATTGAAAACTCCATGCAGCGCTGCTTTAGCAATATCCCCAGTCGCCGATGGGTCGTGACCATATAAGCGCCAGCCGAAGGTAAACATTGCCTCAGTGCCTCGCTGATGACCATAGGCTGAAGGCAAGGACTCATCTTGAAGAAACTCAAAAATCGTCAGGTAGGTTTCGTGGTTCTTTTCAGCCCAGTGCATTTTCTTACCCTTATGGAGATAGAAAGCCGCCTTCGGTAAGCCTGCCTTCGGTAAACCCGCTTTGGTCGTGACGCACTGCGGTTGAGCGGAGCGCCATTTTCGAGGTAGACGCAGCTTCTCTAGAACCCGCTGTGGGTCTTTCTTTGTGATGACCAACCAACCCAAGAAGACCGAGATGGTCGCAAAAAAATACATGAACGGGTCAAGAAGAAAGACGGGTGCAAGGATTACAAAAATGCCGATGATGTACGGCAGTTGTTCAGTCGGTAAGCCTTGCAAGCCGTACACTCGTCCCAGAATGCGATTAACGCGGTTATTAAACATCAGACAAGTCCAAGGATTGCAAAGGCCGCAAGGGTACCGAGAACGATGAACAAGATCCCGACGAGGGGAAAACCAATGACCGCGATCTGACCGTTATTCGTGGCAATTTGCACACCGAAGTATCCAATCGAACCCACAACCCCGATGACGATCGCCCACAGAATGAATCCAATAAACTTACAGGCTGTCTCACTCACAGAGGCACCACTGCCACTGCCACCAGTCCCAGTACCGATTCCCGAAAACAGGTTCACGGTGAACGTTCCAACTGGAGACAGGAAACCCAGGTTTGAACAGCCACCTCCAGCGCCGCCACTTGCAGCTTGAGCCATGACTAGCTCAGGGCAAATGAAGGTCGCGGACAAGATGGCGACCGATACCACTGCGAGTAAAAACTTGAAGCGTTCTCGGATCCATCGAACGGGGTTATTGCGGTACCGCTTAACACCAAACGCGGTGATGAGGGTTGCCACCCAGCCCCCTAACAAGAAATTACTCAGGATAGGTTCACCAGACGTATTGACTAGAATGGTTGCTACCGCTCCTAGGATCCAGAAGGGTGGGAGAAGGGCAAACCAATTCGGCAGCGTATTCTGAAGTTGGGCAGATTTTGCGGTGTAGAGCATGGGTATTTCCTTTGATGGGGTTAATGGAGAAAATTCAGAACGAGTAATAAGCTTCGAGTTAGTAATAGGCTCCTTTTTGAAAAGTCCCCAAATTTGTTTGAAAAGTCCTTGAGCTTTAGGTTTTGGAGCTACAACCTCAACGGCATTAAGAACAGGTTCAGCAGCCACAGCTTCTAATTCAGTTGTTTCAGCAGATTCAACGGGCGCTTGTGCATCAATGGGCAACACGCAGGGCAATACGCACGACAATGCCCCGTCCATAAAGGAGCGCACCTTTTTAAGACCTTTGTAGTAAAGGTTCTGCACAGTTTTTAACGACAGCTTCAGTTGCTGGGCGATTGCCCTAAACGTAATCTCCTGTTGGCGCAACCACAGAATCTCCTGCTGACGCTCTGGCAGTAGGGATACCGCAGCCGTTAGCTCATCGTGCTGATAGATATCCGTTATGTCTGAGTGGTCGAAGCCCTCGGTTTCCCTAAATGCTTTGCCTGTCGCAATCATGTTCCGGTTATCTCTTCCGGTTAGGCACTGAAGGCGATCCATAATCCGAAAGTAGGCGTAGCTAAACAGCGCTGCCCCTTTACTAGGGTCATACCGATAGATCGCTTCAATGAAAGCCGCGATCGCCTCTTGCTTTAGGTCAAGATCTGCACTGCCCACGCCGTCCTGCTGCTGTTTGACCACTAGGCTACAGATGCGGCGATCGTGTAGATTCAGCAGTTGCGTCAGAGCGCGATCGCCTCTCCTATCGATCCAGTGGTCTGATGCGGTGAAATTACAGCGGTCTGGTTTTCGTTGATGTAGTTCTGCCCTGTCTTTGACCAGTTGGATCAGAGTTTGCTCATTTTCGACTTCAGGGTGGGGACTTTTGAGATTTGAACCTATTACTAATTCAGAATCCAGTTTTTCGGATTCGGCAAGAATAGCAGCCATAAAAAGCTCCTTTTTTTTTGGTTTGTCCCTGTCCCTCTTTTCTCAACGAGAGGGGCGGGGTCTTGTTTTTGATGGGTTAGTAGTGCGCTTAGATGGGTTCAGTCACGACAATTCAGAGCGTGTTCGCACGACAAAGCCAGGGGCGCTGAAGTTTGTGCGACCTAAGCTAGGGTGTGGGTTGTGGTGGGAAATCAATGAATGAGATGGGCTGACCCTGCTCATTAAGTTGCAGGATCAGATCAAATTGCAGGATTGATTTGCCTGCACCAGTTCCTACGGGGGGGAACTGACTAATATCAGCGGCGCTCTGGCCTTTTAACAGGGGTAAAATAGACAAATGCACTCCTTTCCTTTTTGGTTTGGGGTGGATACCTAACCTCAGCGCACAGGACTAACTTTCCGGGCCGTGCTGGGCGCTGGGGTTTTTGAGTTTTGAACTAAAGCTTGCCAATGGCAACACTTCAGTAGAGCAGCACCATCACGGCGGAGGGCGCTGTCTTTGGTGTTTACATGGGCTATGACTTGGCATTGATAGAGAAAACATAAAAATCCTTAGGTTAGGGAAACACACAACAAACCTTAAGCAAGCAGCAATTCTAAAGAAAGCACAGCCTTCAAGCGCTGCTGTAGCTCAGCTTCAATCGACTGACGCTCAGCGACAGCACTGACCCGATACCGGAGCAACAATCGCTCAATTTGGTGGTACTGCTCAAGCATTTGCGTCAGTTGGGCTTGAGCTTGAGCGCACTCAGACAAAAGCTTTAGCGTTTGCTCATCCGCACCGCACTGGTTCAACTTTTGACTTGCGTAGAATGTTTCCAGTCGTACTAGCTCGAGTTGAGCCAGCGTAGAGCCTTTGAGGAATTGGGCGTACTGGAGCTGGTCGCTGATAAACTGCTGGGTTTGAGTTTGCTGGCTTGAGTCGGGCTGTAGGGTTAAGCGCATGTTGCCACCTCTTGTAGATTTTGGATTCTCTGAGGCAATGCAGTATCTCCAACCAGCGCATCAACCTCAATCACGTCAGCACCGCACTGGATCCGAACTTGGTAGCCCAGTTCTCGATAGGCGATCGCCACAGACCAAGCCACTTGCTTGAGATCGCACAATTGACCAAGCCCAATGGTGAACTCGGTTTTATGAAAAGGCTTCAGTCTTGTGCAAACATCATGGCTAAGCAGAACTTTCATGATGTCGAAGTGTTTTCCGTTAGGGCGATCGCCAAACGACAGCCTAATCTGATGGGCACTCCCATCAACCGCGATCTGGAGCTTGGAACGAATGCCTGAAAAATAGGATTCGAGGCTGGTACGGCACTTTGAGAGCTGCTGGAAATGATTTTGTTCTGGTTTATCGTCCACAAAAATACCTCTAATTGATTGAATCTTCGGCACAATCTCAAACCTTCTCCCTTAGTAAGGTCGGCTTGTCCATATCCAAAACACCCGCCAAAAACTCAAACCGCTTTCCTACAAACGGCATTAATTCATCACTTTCGACACGAATGCAATCGCCAGACAGACCCAGCGTATTCAGCAGCAGCCCTTGAAGCGGCAAGCCGTTTTCTGAATATTCAATAAGGCCACGACCGTCCACTTCGTCTTCAGACCACAGGTAAAGGCTCAAACCTTCTAGTTCACTGAGAGATACAACACGGCTCACTTGAGTAGACAAATAACTCAACACGGTCTCAACACAAGCTAGATCAGCGGGGTCAGTGGGGCGATCACCCAGGTGAATATGAAGGGGCACCTTTCGAGGAGGGGAGGGGGTCTGATTGGTCGGAATCGAAAAAGTAGAAACCATGTAAACCTCCAAAATTCATTAGGGGAAAGCGTTACAGCAGGCCAAAACAGAAAATTAAATATTGGACGATTACCCATTCACAAGCACAACACATGCAAACCACCGCCAAGCTCTAGCTCAGCTTGCAGCAGTCAAGCCAAAGCCCATCCCCGCCTGTCGAGAGCGACGGCTAGAGGGTTTGCGAAGGGATGGCGTGGTGGATCTATAATTGTCGTTTGGGGTGAATGCGATCGCCCGACAAAATCCCAGCCTTTCGCACTCTCGTCACCATCTAGCACCTTGCTCTGGTCTGGCGTACTATTGGTGCGGTGCTTTCGCTCAAGCGATTGAAGTGTCTCAGAAATCTTCACAATGTTGATCGGACAGGTTCGGACGTCGAGATAGCTAGAGCTGAAAACAACAGGTTTAGCGGGAGTTTTACGCGGACTTCGTGCGTAGCTTTCGGCTTGCTCAAGAGGGGCAAGAGCGAAGTCGTTTGTTCGTTGAAGTTTGCCAAGTGCGCGACGGTGGTATTCAATCGCAGCTCTCAAAGAACAGCCCAGATGATCGGCTATTACCTCGAAAGAAACGCCTTGGCTACGGTAGTCGAGAACTTGTTGCTGGCGCAAAGATAAGGGTTTTACAAATTTCTGCATGTTCAAAGTTGGCCTTAATTTACATGAAATAAGAAAATGATTAAAGATATAAAATTATTTACCGTATGGTTGTTCTTTAGAATTTGATAGGTGAAGGAATACCATAGCTTTTAGCTTTTTTAAAATAGAACCACCCCACTGTGGCTGTACAAATTTTCTCAAGGCACCAATAGAAGAAGGAGATTAAATTTCAATTTATTCAAAGAAAGGATTTAGGGACAGATTTATAAATCCTTTTATTTAAAATTATTTCTGTAAGCTAGAAAACATAATGTATTCCAAACTATTCAATAAATTAAATTAATAAAGCAAATAATTATTTTTTAAAACCTTAGACCTGATCCTAAGACTTTATTAGACAATTGCATCATGAAAGTTTGATTAACATGAATTAAGCTACATTTAAGAGCGTATAAATCAAAGACAAGATGATTACAAATAAAACATTATTCATTTCTCCAGTTTATAAGGTTACGAACTAGGAAAGAACTCAAGCAACCATTCTTACGATTTTCAAAAAAAATCAATTTATTAAAGTGTATTGATGCTTAGCATATCTGTCAATATTAAAAACTCTATTCAATGAAGCACTGAAGGTAGAACATAGCAATACCAACATGTTTGAGCAATTAAGTGACAAAATAAAATAGTAAACTAATATAAAAATGAACAATCATGATCAACTGTGCTTGTCCAAGAAAGTTCATGTACAAGCAAAATACCAGATAAAGTAAAGAGAGAAAGATATTAAAAAGGGCAAATATTCTGAATAGTTAACTATAAATTTGTTATAGAGGGTTCAAGATCTATAAAATGATAGATGAAGATAACAGAGGGAAATAACATATTAAGAAAATGCATACTCAAAAAAGTTAACACACTTAAATTCAGCATGATATGATAAACCTATTTGGCAGGAAGATAAGAATGTATATGAGTTAAAAGGCTTTGAAAATCCCCCAAAAGATATTATATAATTATCAAAATTTTAGGACATTGTTTACTTCACAAATAAAAAAGTTTACTATCCTAATATTTAAAGTATTTTTTAATAATTAAATCATGAAATATCTTCTGAAATAGCTTCAGTTACATGCACTAATTTTTCATTAAAAATGTCTATTGATTGTATAGAGCATTACTCAACAAGTAAATGCATTTTCCTTGAGGGTCAATTTAGTCATCAATGCTATGGTAGTTAAAATTCCAAAGTACATTGAAATAAGGAAGTAGAAAATATGGCGTATACTGAAGAATATGAAAGTGAATTATTAAGAGGTTACAATGAAGGAAAACCTTGGGACTTAATACATGAAGTCAAATCAATTATAAATTCTCAAGATAAACTATTAGATATTGGATGTGGAACAGCTTCAAAATTAATAAAGATCGCATCTGATTCTAATTACAAGGAGATTATTGGGCTTGAACCTAACAAAAGAATGCGAGACAAAGCACAAGAGAATGTACTTAGAAGCAACTTTGAAAACATCAAAATAGTTGATGGATTAGCGGAAAATCTTCCCTTTAAAGAGGATGAATTTGATATTGTTACTGTAATGGTTGCCCCTCATAACACGACCGAAATTTATAGAGTTCTAAAACCAGGGGGTTACGCAATAGTAGAAAAAATAGGAGATAGGGATAAATGGGATTTCAAAATCTTGTTTGGAAAAGATAGTGAAGGCTTTCGAGGTCAATTTTGCGATTATTCTAAAGGGGAAAGAGCGATTGAATATAAAAATGAATTCTCTCAAAAATTTAATTCAGTTAGTATAGTCAATGGATTTTGGAAAACGTATTATTCTCTTGAAGGTCTGATGTTACTTTTTGAAGAGACACCAACTATAAGAGATTTTAATAGAATTCAAGATTTATCAATAGTTAATGAAATAGAGAAAAAATATATGACCGAAAAAGGAATTGTTACTACTCAAAATCGTATTCTTATAAAAGCAAATAAATAAAGTTATTACTATTCTGACAAGATTATATATTTTTCAAGAAAGTTTTAACTTCCTCAACTTCTGATTCCACTATTTGCATTTCTTTAAACATACTAAGACTTTTTTTCCAATTTTTAATAGCTAATTCTATATTTCCTTCAGCTTTAGCTAGTTGACCTAAACGAACTAAATTAAAAGCTTGATGAAGATTATCTTCTAGTTTGTCCGCAATCTCTATGCTTTCTATGTAATATTTTTTCGCTAAATCAAAGTTTCCCTGAAGTTGATGAAGATATCCTAATCTGTATAAGCTAATAGCCTTACCCCGTTGATCTCCCAGATATTTTCTTAATTGTAGACTTTTCTTATGAAGACCTTCAGCATCTGAATAATTGTTTTTTTCAACCTCTAATTCACCAAGTTCTCGAAGTGCATACGCTTGACCACGTTTATCACCAAATTTTTCAAATTTCACAAGGCTAGATACTAAAAAGTTCTTTGCTTCTTCTCTCTTTTGCAGTCGATAAACAATACCAAGTTCAAGATGATTATATGCTCGTCCCCAAAAATCATTAAGACTTTCTCGGATTATAATGCTATCATTAAATAATTGTTCTGCTTCTTTAAAGTTCCCTAAAATTCGTTCAATCAGACCTAAATCATGCAAACTTTGACCTTCTCCTTGTTTGTTGCCAATATCTCTATTTAATAAAAGACTTTGTTGATGAAGATTATGTGCGTTTCCATAATCCCGACGCACTCTAGTTAGTTCTCCTAATTCACGAATAACACTTGCTAAGTGTAATGTTTGTGATGTTTTTTCATAGTAATTTCTGCAAGCTTCATATTGCTTTTTTGCTTCGTGATAATTTGCTTGTTCTCTAGCAAGTTCACTTAATTTTAACCGCATTGCATATTCAGTAGGAAGATCTCCTAGCTGTTGACATGCAAAAATCGTATTTTTTAATACTTTTGAGCCATCGTTCCAATAACCTTTAAATAACAGAAAATCTACTAGAACTTTACAAAATTCTAAAACCTCTTCATATAAACAGTTATTGAATGACCAGTTAAAAATCTCAATAATATTCCTCAGATTTAAGTCGATCAGGTCAAAATCCATTTTGCCAGTTTGTATTAAATTTAGATAGTACTTTAGTAATCGACAATATACAGAAGTTACCTCATCAGCTTCTCGTTCGAAAAACTTTTCAATTGCAAATTCTTTGACTAACGGATGTAATCTATATAACTTTGAATCGCTTATTTCTACTAAAGAAACTGCGATTAGATTACCCATTTGCATTCTTACTTTAAAAGATTCCTGCCCTAATGCAGCCGCTAAGACAAAAATGTCAAATGTGGGTTCTCCAAAAACTGAAAGCGTTGCAAATAGACTCTTTAATTTTTCATCCAATGAGTCCCAAGTTATGTTAAATGATGATCGTAATGATCGAGAGCGCCATTCAAGCATGTCTAGTTTTTTTTGCTCATTTTCGTAGCTAAGTCTATAGTCAATTAAATTACAACAAGAAAACTTTATAAGACTCCCTGAAATATTAAGGGCTAAGGGTAAATTTCCACACATTTCTATAATTTTTAAGGCTTCATCTTTTTCTAAGGCAATTTCTCTTTGACCTACAAGTTGGGAAAATAACATCATTGATTCTTCTTCGTTAAAAGGATCAAGTACGATTTCGTTAATTCCATGGAGGGATATAATATTTTTATCCCGAGCTGTAACTATGACTGTACAATTTCCAGATGTAGGCAATAGACAAGCAAGTATTTCTGAATCTATTGCGTTATCTAATATTAATAGGGCTTGTTTGGATGCCAAAATTGTTCTTATAGCTTCTGCTTTATCGGATAGACTTTTTATCGTAGTGAGTTCCCATCCATACGCACTTGCAAAACTTTCTAAAAGCGAAGCAGGTTCTTGGTTACGAAGATCGGCGAAGAGCACTCCGTCAGGAAAATGGTCATGATATTTATGAGCGAAATGCTGAGCTAGAGTGCTCTTGCCTACGCCACCCATGCCATAAATCCCAATTATTTTTACTGAATTATGTTCAGAGATTACTATTTTCTCAAGAATATTGATTTCGGCATTCCGGCCTACGAAATCTGACGTCTCTCGAAGTACTTGAAATGGAATCTGCCTGTAGGTTTGAGGCTTAACCGCACGTTCTGACGATTTTTGGTTTTTGTAGTTCGCCCATTTACGCTCAAATTGTTCTAAATTTGCTTGCTGATCTTCAATTTCATTCCAGAAGTCTAGCCGAAATACCCATTCCTTAGATCCTTGCCGTTTATGACGTATATCTGTAAAAATTCCTAAAGTAAATTTTAGATGGTCAAAGACTTCTTCAAAGCACCATGCACTAGGAGGATCAGAGACGATTTCTCCGTATTTATTGTCATAATGACTAGCCAACATTACCAACTGCTTTAGAGTTGCTTTTATCGTTAACTGCTTTGAACCACTTTTAATTACTTGAAAATCATCTTGACAGCAACAATGTAGGTACCCATTCTCATCTTCTCTAGCAAAAGTAAGCAGAATATTTAGAAACTGCTTCGTTCGAGCTTTTGGAGTAATTCCATATGATAATCTCATTTAATCTAAATCAGAAAATTCATAAGAGATTCTTTTGTGAAAACATCGGGGTACCCCGATGTTAAATGAGCACCATTAGTTACAACCTTTGTTAGTCATACTTCTCAGCCTTTTATATTTCTCCTTGCTTCGGGGGAGTATGTTCAGAGTATGGTTAGACCGTTAAGTCTAAATAGGAGATTAATGCCGTACCTGCACTTTAATCGAAGCGACTCTATTTGAAATTTTTGGTTCTTACTTTTCCTTTTGGTGTTCTCGGATGAAACGCTCTGCTTCTGTCTTTGAAATAGTCCACCTTTCTCCCCGTTTCTCTCCTATTAGGCTGGGGTCTTTTCGACCACTGTATCCAGTAAGGCAATTCTTAATGTAAGTTCGGGTCATCCCAATAGCCTTAGCTATTTCGCCAGGTGAGTAGGATTCTTTCTCAAAGTTTCGATACTCATTTATAAAGGCTTTCGCGTCAACATCTGATACAACCCAGTTTCTGCCAATCTTCTCAGCATTGAGTGTGTACCCTTTTGTCTTACCAACAATCACGTCTATGACAAACTGCCTTGACATGTCTAGTTCACCCGCAATCTCTTGAGGAGTCCAAACACCAAACTGAGGCATGAAGTTTCACTTTTCTTTATTGAAAAAGAGATGTACAATAACAGCTAAAGCGCATACGCAGTCAAAATCATAATAAGGCGCAATATGATGATCAACCACGACCAGTCAAAAGAAAAAAGATATTCCAGAGAAGAAACACGTACTGCACTCGGTATTAAGAGTAGAGTGACGCTTAATTCGTACTGCAACTATCTTCGGATTCCAGCAGGGGTTCGCTATTTCACTGAAGCTGAGTATGAATTAATCTTGAAGCTTCGAGAGTGGGTTTTGAGAGGTTACAGAATTTGTGATTTTCGGTCCAGTACAGGCTGTGAAACAAATTGCGCTTAAATCTACTTTAAACAGTTGACCAAATGGGCGTTTCCAGCCTTTACTAGATCAAACCATCTTGGGAAACCGTGCCCAAGCTCTCATGATGAGGTGGTTTACTCTAGATGTCCCTTAAAAGCTTTGTCCCCATTCTAAGGAGGTGAGAACGATGTAAACCATCAAACGCAAAAAACCCCACTGGTTCGAAGCAGTAGGGCTTTAAGCGTCCAAGCAATTCCAATATCTCAGGTGGCTTGAACTTAATGCAGTTTGAACGCGGCATTGGTTTTTGGCCTCCATTAGGAGCCGTATGTCTATCTTACACCAAGAAGCATACTGGTCAAGATTTCTTATGGGAATTTTGATCACAGGCTCCCTATCTCGCTTCACAAAACGATAGGGACTCATCACTCATGTACTCACTCCATCATGGAGGTCAATTTTGACCTCCACACGTAGTTTCACGCCTACACGCCAGGGCAACCCTTGTCTTGTCTGTGGCGATATCAAAGGCAAATGCCGCCAGATTGCTGAAGACCTAAACCTTTGCATGGACTCATCTGGGGTTCTGCCAGGGTTGAAATATTTGGGACAGACCAAAGATGGACTTTGGGCAAAATACCTCATTGATGACGGAACAGAACAAAACCAAGAAGACCGTGATCGCCATTGGATTGAACAGCAGCAGCTCCGCGCCCAACGCGCCGCCGCCGAAACCCAACGCCATGCGGATGCACTGCCAGCGATAGAACGCGATCGCCTTTACAACCAGCTCCTCAATCAGCTCCCTTTACACCCAGACGACCGAGCCGATCTACACCGTCGCGGCATCTCCGATGAACAAATCAAAGCGTGGGGCATCCGCTCCGTCGAACAATGGCAACCGCTAACGCAAGAGCTTTCCCACGCGCTGCCAGGGCTTAGCTTAGATGGGCGATCCTTAATCACACCCAGACCAGGGTATCTCTGCCCAATCCGTGATGTAGACGGGCTTATCGTGGGGTTCCAGATCCGCGCTAGAGCTTCCGATGGCGGACGCTATTACTGGTTGACCGGAAAAACCAAGAAAAGACCGAATGGGCCAACGCCTCACTTAAGCAATGGTGAACTACCGCTGGTCGTGCATAGACCAGAGCAGGTTCAAAGGGAAGCGATCCCCCTAGTTGAAGGCACAGGAGCAAAGCCATTTGTCTTGGCTCAGAAACTTGGACTCGTGACAATTGGGGCAGCGGGTGGGCAGTTTGCGGCATCACCGGAAACGTTGAAGCTGACGCTGGAGCAGTTGGGAATCAAGACTATCGAGTTTTACCCTGATGCTGGTGCAACACAGAACAAATCTGTCTTACGGCAGTACAGAGCCACCTTCAAACTCTTACTCGAATGGGGTTATACCGTCCAAATCGCATGGTGGGGGCAAACCGACAAGCAGCTTCACTCCGATATTGACGAGCTGGGCGATCTCACTCAGATCCGGTTTTTGTCATTGGCTGAATTTAATGCGATCGCCCTGCCAGAGCCATTGCTTGAGCCAGCCCAGCGCACTGACCTGAGCGATCGCGCTTACCTCTTGTGGCTAGAAGAACAGTTCAAGAATGACGATGCCCAGGCTGAAGCTCATGCCGACGAGGACTTTCTGAGTAAAGTCTTTCGGTATTTTGGGACGGGCAAAAAGCGCAAAAAGACCCGCACACGGATAAAAGTGGAGCGCACCGCCGTTGAGCAGGACTTAGGCAGCTATGCACCAGGGCGCATTCCTGAACACCGTCAGACGGGCACGGCCTATAAGCTTTGGTACGAACCAGGGACGGAATCGGTACTGTATCAGGAGGCGATCGCCCTTGGTTTCCACATCCTCGACACCTCACGCACTGGCTCAGGCAAAACCCAACGCGCGGCAATACTGTTCGGTTAAGCCTTATGCCGTGCTGTGAATAGCGAAAGTGCGTTTTTCAGACTTATAACTACTTTCTCTATGGCTTCTCTTTCTTGCTGGGAACTTCGCTCTTGTTTTCTTGACGACTCTTGGATTACTTCT
>JBGSVR010000470.1:0-10741 GCA_041752855.1 Thermosynechococcaceae cyanobacterium | reverse complement strand
CCAACGGGTAAGGCTAAGTGCGCGCGTGACATCGGTTACTATCTGCGCATGATCACTTACTGCTTGGTTGCAGGTGGTACTGGTCCTATGGATGATTATCTTGTGGCTGGTTTGGCTGAAATCAACAGCACGTTTGAACTTTCCCCTAGCTGGTATGTTGAAGCGCTGAAGTATATCAAGGCGAACCACGGTCTAAGTGGCGACTCTGCGACTGAAGCCAATTCCTATATTGACTACGCTATCAATACCCTCAGCTAAGTCTTTGACTTATATCTAGGGCGATTGTTTAGTCTTTATGACAAAAGAAAGGGTGTCAACTTCTATAAGGGGTTGACACCCTTTCTTTTAGTGTCGCACTGGCGAAGGACACGGGAACATGTCCCGAGATTGACCTGAATCAGGGTCAGTTTGACTGCTGACCAAACAGATGATCCAGGATGCGACGGTTCTCGGTTTGCAACCCTCTCACCTCTTGCTGCATCTCTCGAATATCAGCACGCATTTCTAACATGTCTCTGCGATACTCAGCAAATTCCTGAATCATCCTTAATTGAGTTTGAGACAACTCAGTGATTGAAAACTCCATGCGTGTCAGGCGTCCATTACTGGATGAGATCGCTTCACTGTTTGCGGCGATCGCTAGATTATTGGCCTGAATTGAAGTTGCCACCGTTGACGCAAACCGATCCAGGGTTTCATCTGTCCATCGTTCTGTCATATCTCACCATCCTTAATCAATTCCAGTGGTGCTTCATCCAGGGTCATGCTGTCCTCCCTAGAAAAGCACGGATGGTAGAAGCAATCACCTGTAAAACAGGAGCTAACAACATGACGGTGCCAACGCCAGAAATATCCCTATCAGTTTTGTCCAAATGCTCTAAGACAAACCGCTGAAAGTCGTATTCCATTGCTTGAGTCATGGCGATTGAACCTTTTCACAAGGAAGATACTCCAGTAAGTCCCCTGGCTGCAAATTGTAGACACGGCAGATTGCTTCCATAACGTTCTTCCCAGGATATTGCCCAGGATGGTTATACAGGTCATACGCCGTCTTATTGGCAATGCCCGTCTCTTTTCTGAACTGATAAACCGTGATTCCTTGAGAGTCTACAAACTCTTTCACGCGATTTTTCACTGACATTCCTTGAACTCTGTCGTAGACATACTACTTTTATAGCATGTTTATATTGTTAGCTATAGCAATAAGTCCAGAGGTTTTGACACAAAATTAATATAGCTAATGGATTATTCATCCTTAAGCTCGGTGGCAAGCTTGTCTAGTCGATCATTTGCATCTTTGGCAAACCGAAAGCAAAGGATGCTAGCTCCTACTCCGGTGGAAGCGGTGAGGCTTCCTTCTGGGATATAACCGACTAGGATCTGCACTGTACCGACAACGCTCACAAAGGCGCTGGCGGCGGTGATGCCTAAGGCTAGGTCAAAGCTGACACGGGCTTGGCGACGGCGTTCGCGGTAGATTTGGATACGTTCTTGCTCAAGGGCATGGATAGGGTCGAGGGGAGTCAAGTTCATAGTGATTGTTCCTGGGATGAGTTTGGATGAAGATCAAGTAATTAAACGAAATTAGTTCGAGGTTGTCGAGGCCATCGTCCGTCACATAGTGCAGATCCCCACGCCAGACCTGACGCTTAATCAGATCTTGAGTCTTCGATTTACCGTAGGAGACGATTTGGGCAAGGTCGCGTCTCTTGCCACGCCGCCAGAATTGATTAATAGTTGAAACCTCCACTTAAATCGAGTTTGCCTTGTAATTTTTTTTGGGGTGTCACTTTTTTGCCTTCCAGATACGCAACTCAACAGCGCCTCTCGTAGCAGTCAAAGCAAAGACGATCTATATTGACTTGTCTTCGATGAGGGATTTGACATATTTGACATTGACAACGCATTTGTCTTTTGTCAAAGGCTACTATCCAGTCAGACGAAGATCTTGATAGTTTCTTTTTTTTGGATTAGGGTTGTGGCGCTCACCCTTTCTAGATGGTTTCCAAACTCCATCTTTCCAGATTCCACCTTTTACAAATCCATTGCTTTCATGATTAACTTTCAAATCAATTCTTCTGAGTTCCGCCTCTATCTGATCCAGCTTCTTAATCTGCTTTTTTATTTCAACGTCGTTAGATCTCCTAAAAAGTTTATTGAGCTGTACTATTATTTCTGACAAATTATCGACTCGTTCAGAAAAATCGAAAATGATATTTTCTCCTCTCTCAAATGCTCTTATTTGCTTGCAAAACTTCTGAGGGCTTAAAGATACATGGTCTAGACAAGGTGAAAAATCCATCTCAGAATCGAGTAACATGATGCTTAGCAAAATATCATCAGGCTTGAGGTAATAGGCTTGACTCTCGTCTACTGTCTTCTCTTGAATCTCATTCCAATTCAGTTTAATTAACTTATAGAGACAGAGATAACGCTCAGCTTTTAAAGGGATGTATTCGCGGTCAACTCTTTTCAAACAAGGTAAATCAACTGACATCTCGCAGTGAATAAGTGTTAAAACTTCATAAATATTTGTCCAATGCTGCTTATTATTGACCCAGGAACGATACTGATCGTGGGTCAAGTACGGAATAAAGCTTTTTGGAGGAAGATTAGTAATCTGTTTCGATAGAACTGTTGCGCAAGGAAAATCTTGTTTATACATCTCTAAAACTCTATAAAAAGACTTTGTTTGGGGATCGCATGGGCATAAACATCAAGCAGCACCTGCTTATTATGTCCGGTCTGTTCTGCTAAATTCATTGGGTTTGCACCATTGGCTAGAGCGTGACTGATAACGCTGTAACGAACGGCGTAAGGTTTTCTATATTCGACATAGCATTGTTCAAGAAGGGCCTTCCATGCTCTCCTTGAACGATGGTCATCAATGGGTAGGCCCTTCGGACTGGGAATATCAGCTCATCGGGATTAGGGCAGCATGGCGATCACCCAACATCTTTGCCACAGAAGGGCTAAGCACAACCACTCGGCTCTTCAGCTCATCGTGTAGCGTTTACCCAAGTACAACCATCGGAGCCGATACCGTCCATCGTGGTTCTCAATTGTGACTGCTGACATGGCGAGGTAAATTTAACGCCCCAAACAACCCTTGACGGTCTAGCCTTGTTATCTTATTGACAGCAAAAACGACCTTCAGAAGTTGTTTAGAACTCCCAAAAGCCTTACTGTATATGGTTCCCCAACCAATGGACACATCCCGACTCGAACGGGAGACCCCCACGATGTCAACGTGGTGCTCTAACCAACTGAGCTATGCGTCCGTAGATATTAAAACTACCATAGCCTTAGTAAAGTTGCAAACAGGTAAAGCTGGAAACCACAGCCTCAAAGCGTTAGCCAGCCAAGATGAACAGACAAACTAGCGCGAGAACCTTGCGTCAAAATTGAGTTAAGCACCTACAGCTTTGAGCTAAAATCTAGGTTCTGACGGTATAGAGTTTGACCAAAACCATGAGCCAAGGCACGTTGTTCGATAAAGTTTGGGATTTGCACACGGTGCGAACCTTACCGTCTGGTCAAACCCAACTGTTTATTGGCCTGCACCTGATTCATGAGGTTACGACCCCTCAAGCTTTTGCAATGCTCAAAGATCGTAATCTTAAAGTGCTTTATCCAGAGCGTACCGTCGCTACCGTTGACCACATTGTGCCCACCGAAAACCAGGCTCGTCCCTTTGCTGACCCGCTTGCAGAAGCCATGATGCAGGCGCTAGAACAAAACTGTCAGCAGCACAAGATTCGCTTTTATAACGTAGGGTCTGGCAATCAAGGGATTGTCCACGTCATAGCGCCCGAACTAGGGCTAACTCAGCCCGGTATGACCATCGCCTGTGGTGATAGCCATACTTCAACTCATGGAGCCTTTGGGGCGATCGCCTTCGGGATTGGCACCAGCCAAGTACGGGATGTCTTGGCCTCTCAGACCCTCGCCTTAGCAAAGCTGAAGGTTCGCCGCGTAGAAGTGAATGGAACACTGCAACAGGGCGTTTATGCCAAAGACGTGATTTTACATATCATTCGGAAACTGGGGGTTCAGGGTGGGGTGGGTCATGCCTATGAATTTGCGGGCACCACCTTTGAGCAGATGAATATGGAAGAGCGTATGACCGTCTGCAATATGGCGATCGAAGGTGGTGCGCGATGTGGCTACGTTAACCCCGATCAGGTCACGTTTGACTATCTCAAAGACCGCGAGTTTGCGCCCAAAGGATCTGACTGGGAGAAAGCCGTAACTTGGTGGACAAGCCTTAAGAGCGAAGCCGATGCAGTTTATGACGATGTGGTGGTGTTTGACGCCGCTGAGATTGCGCCCACGATTACCTGGGGCATTACGCCCAGCCAGGGCATTGGCGTAGATGAAAGCATCCCCGTCCCAGAAATGCTGCCCGAAGCCGAGCGACCCATTGCTCAAGACGCCTATGAGTACATGGACTTAGCGCCAGGGATTCCAATTTTGGGGACTAAGATTGACGTTTGCTTTATTGGTAGCTGTACAAATGGACGCATTAGCGACCTGCGGGAGGCGGCAAAGATCGCCCAAGGGCATCAAGTGGCAGCAGGCATTAAGGCATTTGTGGTGCCTGGGTCAGAACAGGTTAAGCAACAGGCAGAGGCAGAGGGTTTAGATCGGGTGTTTGTGGCCGCAGGGTTTGAATGGCGTGAACCAGGCTGTTCGATGTGTTTAGCTATGAACCCAGATAAATTAGAAGGCCGTCAAATTAGCGCATCGTCGTCAAATCGTAACTTTAAGGGGCGACAGGGTTCTGCCTCAGGTCGCACGCTGCTGATGAGTCCAGCTATGGTAGCAGCGGCAGCAATTGCAGGGCAAGTCACGGATGTACGGCAGCTACTTTAATAAAACGTAAAGCTTGTGTCGCAGCCGATACAAGCTTTATTGTTGCAAACCCTTCTACAGTGGAGGGCAAGGAAACAGTTGTGTAACCAGGGAAAAATTGCGATGGTTGGTACTGCGCCTTTTGCGGTTTGGTTAATTCCCGCACCCAGCGATCGCCGCTGGCTGTCGAAGGTGATTCAAGACTACGCCGCAGAGTATAGTACCCCTGCTTTTGAACCCCACGTTACGCTCTATAGCGGCGAGGTTCAGCCATCGGAGAACCTGAACGAGATTATTGCTGAATCTGTGGCTTCAACTTCACCTATTACGTTAGAGGTGATGGGGCTAAACTATACCGCCGATTTTTTTAAGACTGGCTTTATTACGTTTGCCTCTGTTGAACGCCTGTCTCAACTCTCTTGTGCAATTTGCGATCGCCTCTCTACGCCGAAAGAATATCTTCTAGAACCCCATCTCAGCCTGATTTATAAAGATATCCCCATTGAGCAAAAGCGGCTGGCAATGCTGCGCTTTGTGGTATCTGTACAGACCGTTACCTTTGATACCGTCAAAGTGGTGATGCCTGGTTCTGAAGGGTGGTCAGATGTCGCGCACTGGACTGAGCAATCTCGATATAGTCTGGTGCAGTCTGCACCTGTGGGCTAGAAGGGCTATTAAAGAGGCTGCTAGAGCGGTTGGCAGGTCGGGCAATAGTAGTATCGTCGTGCCCCTGCAACGTCTTTCACAATCGGGGTGCCGCACACAAAACAGGGCTGGTGGGCGCGGCTAAACACCCAGTGTCGATATTGCGATCGCCGTAGTCCCCTTGCTTTCAAGGTCGCGGCTAACTCAAGGTCATTGGTGATGCCGCCCGTTTGGTAAGACCGCAGCGGAATGGCGATCGCCGCTTCTGCTAAGGCAAACAACTGCGCCTCTGAACAGTCCATAGGCCGTCGTGACGGATGCACTCGCGCCACAAATGGGATTTCACTGCGAAGGTAGTTCCCTAGCCCTGCCAGGAAATGCTGGTCGAGCAGCAATGTGGTGAATCGACGGCGATAAAAGGCGGGGTTAATGAGACGAGACTGGATAGTTTCGATGGTAATTGCATCACTCAATACGTCTGGCCCTAGGCGCGTGAGAAAGGGGTGGGTGGCGATCGCCGCTTCATCTAGCACCTCAATATCTGAGGCGCTGTAGAGCAATGCCGATTTACGGGAGTTGTGAATGGCTAACCGAAGCTGCCGATTGGTTTGAGGGTAGCTATAGGCACTTCTCATGACCCATTTACCATAAAGCTGATTATGGCTGTAGATGCTGAGACCATTGCTAAAGCGGGTTAGAAGCGCTTTGCCTCTTGGCTCAATGGCAATAATGTTTTGTGCTGTAAAGGCTGCTTCGTAGTGCTTGAGATGGTCGAAGGCAAACCACACTTCTTTAACAGGATGCTGGACGAGCGCCGCCGCAATTTTATCGGCAGCTCGCTTAATTTCGGGACCTTCTGGCATGAATGATAGAAATTGAGGGGATTACATCCAGCACTGTAATTTAAAACGCCAATTTCAGGCGAAATGAAGCAGTGAAGCCGTCCATTCAGACTAAGGTGTAGCAGCACCTGCTTGCCTGGGCAGACAAATTTTGGATGGAGCGATCAATTAAATCCAAACCATTTATTCAAATGATGAAGGGTGATCGCCGTCCATCTCGCAGAATTAGATCTTGGTTGACCCAGCGCAAAGAAAAGGAAAAGGCAAAATGGGTCGTGACCCACGTTGCCTGTTGAGCTAATACAGAATTTGGCCTGCCTTCGGTGGCAGAGGCTGGGGATTTAGCAGTTGTGTGCCGAATCTACCCTGCTGCTGAAGCCCATTTGCAGGCAAGACCACTTCTTGTTTAGGGTCAAACTTGACCTGTCCACACTGGGGGCAATTGGGAGGCCAAGGGTCGTCACCGCCGCCGCCACCCTTCACAATTGGAAACCGGAGGCGTTGGTTAATGCGATCGCAGCCGCTAGGGTTATCAGGACTGGGCGTGCAGGCATTGGCAGGAGAAATCAGGAAAGGGGCGATCGCCCCGACGCTAACCAATCCGAGTAAAAGCCATGTTTGACGAATCATAATGTGAAACTCCTGAGCGGTGAATATGCCTACTATCGCGGGATTCAGCCGCTGGCGTGATGCGCTAACGCAGGAGTAGACGGTGATAATGGGGATGGCTGGGCGTGCTGTAGATCACAGAGCCTTGGCATAGAAATTTGTCGATCCAGCAGGCCGCAAATCGTCCTATGATGAAAAGCTTCTTGTGATTGCAACAACGGCGATCGCAGTCCTACTCCACGTTCTTACCCCAACCCATGACTCAGGAATACCGCATTACCCTCCTCCCCGGTGACGGCATTGGCCCAGAAATTATGGCTGTTGCCGTAGAAGTTCTCAAGACCGTGGCGGATCAGCATAGCCTCAGCTTTACCTTTCAAAAGGCATTGATTGGAGGGGCTGCGGTAGATGCAGTAGGGCAGCCGTTACCAGAGGAAACCTTAGACAAATGCCGCAAAAGTGATGCAGTTTTGCTCGCGGCGATCGGCGGCTATAAATGGGACACCCTCCCTCGTGAACTGCGCCCAGAGACGGGGCTATTGGGGCTACGCGCTGGTTTAGAGCTGTTTGCCAACCTCCGACCTGCTCAAATTGTGCCGCAGCTTATTGATGCCTCAAGCCTTAAGCCAGAAGTCATTTCTGGCGTTGACCTGATGGTGGTGCGAGAACTCACAGGCGGCATCTACTTTGGCAAGCCTAGGGGCATTTTTACCACCGAGACAGGGGAACAGCGCGGCGTCAATACCATGGCCTACAGCGATTCCGAAATTGATCGTATTGGTCGGGTTGCCTTCGAAATTGCCCGTAAGCGCACTCGTAAACTGTGTTCTGTCGATAAAGCAAACGTGTTAGAAGTCTCTCAGCTTTGGCGCGATCGCATGACAGCCCTTTCTGCCGAGTACCCCGATGTAGAACTCACCCATCTCTACGTTGATAATGCCGCCATGCAGCTTGTGCGCGCACCCAAACAGTTTGACACCATTGTGACCAGCAATCTGTTTGGCGATATTTTGTCTGATATTGCCGCAATGCTGACGGGCAGCATTGGCATGTTGCCCTCTGCGAGTTTGGGCGCGTCTGGCCTTGGGCTATTTGAGCCAGTCCACGGTTCTGCCCCTGATATTGCTGGGCAAGATAAGGCAAACCCTTTGGCTCAGGTCTTAAGTGCTGCCATGATGTTGCGCTATGGACTCAATCAGCCAGAGGCTGCCAATCGTATCGAGCAGGCTGTACAGCAGGTTTTAGAAGCAGGGTATCGAACAACAGATATTCAATCGCCAGGTACCACGGTACTAGGGTGTCAGGCAATGGGCGCAGCGTTAATTAAATCGCTGCATTCTTAAGGTAGGAGTTTGACAGACTGAGCCGTAAAAATAGGTTGCTCGAAGAGAGAAACTATTTGCCAATGCAAAAGCGGCTAAAAATTCGATCTAGCACCGATTCCGTCGCGTCTTCTCCGGTGATCTCTCCCAATACCTGTAGGGCACCTCTTAAATCAATGCTCCAAAAATCTAGGGGCAATTTTTCTGTAATAGATTGCAGGGTGTGTTGCAGAGAAGCATGGGCGCGGGTTAACGCTTCGGCTTGGCGCTGATTAATCGCTAAATCAAGGTTGGCAGCCTGAAGATTCCCCTGCCCCACCGTAGCAGCGATCGCACTTTCCAATCCTTCAATCCCTTGGCTCTGAGCCGCCGCCGTCATCACCACAGTCTGAATCTCCTGGGGATACATCACCTGATTTGGGCTGGCTAAATCAACCTTATTAATCACCAAAATCAGCGGCTGTTCTCGCAATGTTTCGTAAAGTGCCTGATCTGCCGCAGTCCAGCCAGAAGCGGCATCAACCGTGAGCAACACCAAGTCTGCCTGTTGTGCAGCCCCGCGCGATCGCGCTACCCCTAGCTTCTCGACGCGATCTTCTGTCTCCCGAATGCCTGCGGTGTCTAATACCTGCACCGGAATCCCTGCTACTACCAAGCTCGATTCCACTACGTCCCGTGTGGTGCCAGGCAGATCGGTGACAATGGCGCGATCGCTTCGACTCCAGGCATTGAGCAGGCTAGACTTACCCACATTAGGCCGCCCTACGATCGCAACTTTAATTCCTGTTCTCAATAGCTCCCCGCGATCTGCTGTGGCAAGCAAACGCTGTACTTCTGCGGCAACGGCCTGAAGCTGCTGCGTAATTAACGGTTCATCTAACGGCGGCAGGTCTTCTTCAAAGTCAATGCGTGCCTCAATCTCAGCCAAAATATCGAGGCATTTCTGCCGCAGTTTCTGAATTGGATGCGCCAGTTTACCTTGAATACCTGCTAGCGCCGTCTGTGCCGCTTGGGGCGATCGCGCCCCCACTAAATCTGCAATCCCTTCTGCTTGGGTTAGATCTAGCCGACCATTCAAAAAGGCTCGTAGGGTAAACTCCCCTGGCTGGGCAAGCCGTGCCCCAGCATTGAGGCACGCTTGCAATACCTGCTGCACCGGAATCATCCCCCCATGACAGTGGAACTCCACCACGTCTTCGCGCGTAAACGAACGCGGAGCCAGCATGAGCAGCAATAGCGCCTCGTCAATAAGCTGCTGGGTCTGTGGGTTGCGGATGTAGCCGTATAAAATCCGGTGGCTCTCCCACTGCTGTTGCCCAGGTGCCACAAACAACTGCTGGGCGATCGCCACTGCCTCGTCTCCAGACAGTCGCACAATGCCAATGCTCCCCTGCTGGGGCACAATAGCCGTGGCGATCGCCGCAATGGTTGTGCCTAAGCTCATGATGGGTTCAATCTCTGCTCAAAAAACCTTCAAAAACAAATGCTGCTGCTTCATAAAATAAGCAGCAGCACATACAAAAAAATTATTTTAGAGTTTAAAGTCAACTCGTACAGACATCAAACTAACGGCTGCGCTTACGAGAGGCTTCGGCCTTACGCTTCTTTTGGAGGCTCGGTTTCTCATAACGCTCCCGACGCTTCACCTCTGACAAAATGCCAGCCTTCTGAATTTTCTTCTTAAACCGACGCAGTGCGGATTCGATTGACTCATTCTCGCCCAAACGAATTTCTGCCACGCTTTCACTCACCTCCCGAATGTCCGAAACGCTTTAAGCATTAATTACAAGCAGAAACTAACTTCTCATTACCCCTTTCGCAGTTGAGGGCGAGGGCGCGGTGCATCACTTCGTGGCACAGGCACAGCGTCTACTGCCGCTGTCTCTCGTTCCCCAAATACTTCTAAGTAAGCAGATTTATCTTCCAACGAGGCTGCTGCTTCTAGTACCGTGCGAATCGCCTGTAGGGTTCGACCGCCTCGACCAAAAACACGCCCTTTATCAGAAGCCGCAAAGGCAATCCGAACTAAAACACGCTGCCGCGCCCCAGAAACTTCACAGTCCACCACCAACGATTCTGGAAACTCCAAAAATGGAGTAACCAGAAAACGCACCAACTCTATATAGTTGGGGGGGGTGGCGGCAGCGGGTGCAACAGATGGCGGCGACATGACCTTAAGCTTTGGTGTAGGTCTTATTGCTTTCTAGAATGTTGTTCCTAACCAAAATGTCGCGGACGGTTTCTGAAGGCTGTGCCCCAACCGCAATCCACTTGGTAATAGCCTCAACCTTAAGAGTGAGTTCGTCACTGTTGGGGTTAAAGAAGCCCAGCTCTTCTAACGGACGCCCATCTCGGCGATCGCGGCTATTGATTGCCACAATCCGGTAGGAAACCGCACGTTTTTTGCCAAATCGCTTAAGTCTAATCTTGATCATGCTGAGGAATTGTTTCTCCTAATTCGGTTTTAAG
>JBGSVR010000469.1:0-4436 GCA_041752855.1 Thermosynechococcaceae cyanobacterium | reverse complement strand
TTGAGGCACCTCGAAGGAGTAGCCAAAACGAACTCATTTTGGGACTTATAAGAAAACCAGGCAAATCCATCGTCGATTGGATCCTAGAATAACGCGCCAAACCTTTGCTGTATATGAGACACCATTTCCTGATCTATCTGGGGGTGGGTTAGTCATGGCGCAACTGACTAACTCACCCCGCCCTACGGGCACCCCTCCGAGGAGGGGATTTTCTCGGACTTGTGCGTACAGCGTAGCTCCCTAGGGAAAGGGTTGGGGCACAAGTGTAGGGCTTAGGGTCGCCATTCGCCCTGAAAGGTGAAGGCTGCCCATAAACGCGGGTCTGGGTTAGCCTGCCATGCCTGAAGCTGAGCATTCCGTAGCGCAACGGCTGGGGTTTGCTTATCTTTGAGCATGCCGCGATAAAAGGTGCCCATGAGTTGGGCGGTGGCGGCATCGTCTACGTTCCAGAGGGAGGCGACGATGCGTTTGCTGCCTGCATACATGAAGCCTCGCGTTAGCCCAATAATGCCTTCACCCTTAATATCTTTGCCGACTCCCGTTTGGCAGGCGCTTAAGACGACTAAATCTGCCGCTAGCTTTAGGTTAAAGATATCGCGCAGGCGCAAAAAGCCGTCTTTGGGTTGACCTTTGGCATCAACGAGGGAAAGTACGAGACCAGAGAACTGAGGCCGCTCGTTGTTGATGAAGCCGTGGGTAGCAAAGTGAACGATGCGATATTGACTGAGGGGGTCTTGCTGGGGTTGGGTGACGCGCCCATAGCTGGCGGCAAAGGCACAGGCGACGCTGCGCTGGTCTGGGGGAACGAGGGATAGGATTTGGGTGGCTTCGAGGCGAGTATTGGGGAGCCGCTTAATGCTGCGTAGGTCAAGGTCTCTGAGGCTGCGATCAAGATCTGCGGGGAGGGATTGGGCAATGGCGCTAGTGGTGGGGGTGGCGCGGTCTGCGAGGGCGGGGGCGCAGGCATCTAGGGCAGAGTTGCGTTCTGCAATGCGTCCATCGTCGTTACGGAAGACGGGGTCTGCTATGACGGCGAGGGTTTTGGTGCCGATGGGGTGCTGCTGCTGACGCTGAAGGGCGACGGCGGAGGCGGAGGGGGCATTGATGATTTCGTGGTTTTTGAGGAGAGGGATATAGGTTCAGAGTTGGGCAGGGGGAGTGCGCCGAAGGGGATGGTTTGCAGAACTCCATCGGCGACAATGAGGAGCCGCTTACCCTGGAGCTGTGGGGCAACGGGTGCCAGAATGAGCTGATAGAGGGCATCGCCTTTTGCTTTGATTTGACTGAGGGGGGTGCCGGAGGTGGAGAGGGCGCTCTGGAAAGGTTTAGCGGCGGCTTCTAATGTTTTTTTGTTGGGGAGAGTATAGCTTTGGATGCCGTTGGGGGTGACGGCCCACAGGTAGCTTTGGGTTTCGCCAAGGGCGTATTGCAGCAGTACGGTGTCCGGGTCTACGACCTGCTGTTGGATTTGAGTGAGGGTAAGAGGTTGGGGATATTTGAGGTTGGCGTAGGCGGGGTTGGTGGCGCGCAGTCGGGTGGTGAGGTCTTGGAGTTGGGCAACAAGGGCATCGCTTTTTTGGTCGAGGGCGGCGACTTGGGCGGGGGTGTGGTCTTTGCTCAGGAGGATAACGCGCTGTTGCTCTATTTGGCGGAGGGATTGCTGGAGTTTTTGCTCTTGAGGAATAAGGGGAGCGCTTTCTGTGGTGGGCTGTAGGGTCACGCCTGCTTCGGTGAGGAGTTCGATGAGGCTACGGGCGCGTCCGCGATCTGCGGTTTCTAATGCCTGTTTGTTGTAGCCTTTTTCGGGGGATTGCTGGTGGAGCTGCATGAGCAGATCGGTTTTGAATTGGTAGAGGTCTTGCTTGGTGGCAAAGTAGGAGGCGCGAAGGTCTTGGGAGCCAATTTTGGTACGGAGGTCTTCGATGATGGTGATTGCTGCGTTGATTTGCTCTAAGGCTTGCGTTAGTTTCCCTTGGCTGCGGTAGACAACGCCAATATTACTGAGCGTAGTTTCTTCCATATCGCGATTACCCACAACCTTAAAAAGAGGCAATGCCTGGGCATAGTATTCAAGGGCTTTTTGCTTCTCCCCTAGTGCAGAGTAAACAAGGCCGATATTATTGAGCGTGGTCGCTTCTCCATCGCGATCGCTCACTGCCTCATAAAGAGGCAATGCCTGGGCATAATAGTCTAGGGCTTTCTGTGTATCCCCTAATACATCGTAAACACTGCCAATATTATTGAGCGTGGTCGCTTCCGTATTGCGATTACCCACAACCTTCGAAAGAGGCAATGCCTGGGCATAGTATTCAAGGGCTTTTTGCTTCTCCCCTAGTGCATCGTAAACAAGGCCGATATTATTGAGCGTGGTCGCTTCCCCACTGCGATTACCCACAGCCCTAGAGAGAGGCAATGCCTGGGCATAGTATTCAAGGGCTTTTTGCTTCTCCCCCAGTGCATCGTAAACAACGCCAATATTACTGAGTGTGGTCGCTTCCAGATTGCGATTACCCTCAACCTTAAAAAGAGACAATGCCTGAGCATAATATTCAAGGGCTTTTTGCTTCTCCCCTAGTGCATCGTAAACAGTGCCAATATTATTGAGTGTGGTCGCTTCCCGATTGCGATTACCCACAACCTTAAAAAGAGGCAATGCCTGGGCATAATATTCAAGGGCTTTTTGCTTCTCCCCTAGTGCAGAGTAAATAGAGCCAATAATCATGAGGCAATTCGCTTGATCTTGTTGTTCACCTATCGCTGCAAACAGTGAAGCCCCTTCTTGAAATTTCACAACGGCTTGCCGCAAAGATTCCGCAGTGCCCTGCTCATAAAGCCGCATCCCCTCATCATAAGCTGCTTGTACTGCCAAAGCCTTTGCGGGTGATGCGGTGGGTCGCTGACTCACCCGTAAAGGTTGGGCAAACGTCACTTCCCCGCTTCCCATTAAGCAACCCGCCCCCATCAGTAAAAAGCATGGGCCATAGCATAGGCTCAGCCGCAGCTTTTCTATTGCACCCAGCTTTTTAGAGATAATCTTCATTGCAACCTCACACCCACACTTGTTAAAAGACTTGACATTTATGCTGCCAAACAGCGTATTTATCGCTAAATTTCGGCAGTAAAAAGACTGTAGGAGTGAAAGCTTTCAATTTAGGCTCCGTTACGGTTTTTGTAACTATATACACTTAGAGGCACTGTCAATATTGTTCGGTTAAGAGGCAAAGACATTGCACTTGCCCCCCTAGCCCCCCAATTCTGGGGGAAATAGACCCAGTTTTTGGTGATCTCCCCCCAGAATTGGGGGTCGGGGGGGTAATGCAGCGTGGAATGAGTTTATCCAGAGATGTGTGTACACCGTAGCTGCTAGAAAGGGTTGAATGGAAATTACAGGATGGTATTAGATTGTCTGGGTAAAGGCCGTGGAAACCATTGCTGTAGCTTACGCTCCATCACCGTTTGAATTTGTGCTGCCACCTGATCTTCTGCGATGCCTGCCTCAATCCGAATCATTTGCTGAGGGTTCGCCTCTGCTTGGGCGGTAAAGCCCTGCTGTACCCGCTGATGAAAAGCCAAGTCAGCAGCTTCCATGCGATCTTTCCCAGCTAGCTCTAGCACTTCAGGCTGACGCTGACGCGCGCGATGTAAGCCTTTCTCAACATCTAAGTCTAACCACAGGGTTAAATCGGGGGTTAGTCCACCAGTGGCGATCGCATTAAGCTGCTCAATCAGAGCGAGATCTAATGCTCGACCATAGCCTTGATAGGCCACCGTAGAGGCAGTATAGCGATCGCACAAAACCAGCATACCCCTCTCTAACGCAGGATTGAGGGTGGTGAAGACGTGCTGAGCGCGATCAGCGGCATACAGCAGCAGTTCTGTAATGCTGGGTAGCCCTTGTGCTTCGGTGAGCGAACTATCTAGTAAAAGCAGTCGCAGTCGCTGGCCTAAGTCAGTTCCCCCTGGTTCTCGCGTAACCAGCATAGGCGGTATCTCTGACGGCAAAGACTGCTGTAAGTGATTAATCCATCCGCTGTCTGCCAACCACTGCTGTAAACGCTTAAGTTGGGTTGACTTACCTGCGCCTTCCGTCCCTTCAAAAACGATGAACCGTCCCCTTCGCGTGTCCATCTCTGCCTCAAAATACAAAACGCCGATCAATATTGAGTATCATAGGCACAATGGATGGTGTTTTTAACTCAAAGTTTGAGTATGGCTCGATACACGCATGATTTAACCGTGGCTGTTCCCCTCAGCCAATTCTACGAGCAAGTCAAAGAGGTGTTGAAAGCCTGTAACTTTGAAGTTCTTTATTTCAAAGAAGATTTTGTGATCGCGAGGGAAATGCCTGGAAACATTCCATTTTCTAGGCTTGTGACCGTTGAAATTTTAGTAGACAGTACCCGCGCCACCCAAGAAACCACGCATCTCAACGTAGT
>JBGSVR010000468.1:0-5797 GCA_041752855.1 Thermosynechococcaceae cyanobacterium | reverse complement strand
GGGTCTAGGCAAAATATGCCAACCACTTTGGGGCTACGGGCACGGGCGGCAGAAAGGCCCACGTTATCTGAGATTCTAAGGTCGCGGCGGTGCCAAAAAAGAATGAGTTCTGCCATCAAAATTCCATAGGTTTAAAGCGGTCAAAGATGGCATCGATCCCTGGGGTTATCACGATAGCTTCATTGAAGGCTGGAAATCAAGGGGTTGAGTTATCGGGATGGATGATGCATTCAAAACGGGTTTCGGCTACGCTCAACCCTCAAATCTCGTATTGGTGCGGGCTGAGACTTCGGCTAACGCTCAGTCGAACACGAAGCCGAAACCCCGCACCGAGGTAGGCGCTGTTGAAATCCGCAGACAATTTCGTAGGGGATGGTGCCTAAAAGCTGTGACCAGGCTTCTGCTAAGATTTGGCGATCGCCATCTCGTCCTAGAAGCGTCACAACATCCCCTACGGCTGCATCGGCTATGTCAGTTACGTCGATGACAACTTGATCCATTGTAATAACGCCCAGCTGCGGAACGGCTTTCCCCCTGACCAACACCTGCATCTGATTGGAAAGATTCCGTGGTATGCCATCGGCATAGCCAATGCTGACAATAGCGACGCGACAAGGCTTTGAAGTGATGTAGCGGTGTCCATAGCTAACGCCTACGCCTTGGGGTAAATCTTTAATTTGAGCGATTCGGCCACGCACCTGCATGACGGGCTTTAGATCAATGACTGACTCAAGCTGAGAGCTGGGGTAGATGCCGTAAAGCGATAGCCCCACGCGCACTCGGTCATAGTGCAGCGCCTGACTGAACAAGGTTCCAGCGGAGTTGGCAAGGTGTAGGGCAGGGATGGGGATGTCTGCTGCGCGGATACGCTCAATTACACCATCAAACCGCGTCTGCTGTTCTTTCATAAAGCTGGGGTCTGGGTCATCGGCAGTTGCTAAATGGGAATAAATGCTGGCGAGGTGTAGATGGGGTAGCGCCCGAACCTGCTGGATAAAATCAATACCCTGTTGCCACGGGTAGCCAAGGCGCGACATGCCTGTGTCAATTTTGAGATGGACGGGCAGTGGAGCAGTAAGTACTTGAGAAAATATTTCGGCTTGTGAAAGGCTGCAAAGGGTTGGCTCTAGGTTCCAGTGGGCGATCGCCTCAATCTGACTCCGGCTCTGTACGGCACCCATGACCAAAATAGAGGCAGAAATTCCGGCTTGACGCAGCTCAATACCTTCTGGGACGGTGGCAACGCCAAAAAACTTTACCCCTAATGCTTCTGCTAAGGTCGCAACGTTAACGGCACCATGACCGTAGGCATTGGCTTTAACGACCGCCATCAGATCGGTTTTAGGCTTGAGCAAAGACTGAAGGGCGTGGATATTGTGGGCGATCGCCCCCTCATCAATCTCAATCCAGGCGCGTTCTGCCGCCAGTGCCGTGATGGAATCAGATTCAGTCATGGTTTCGGACGGGATGGATGGGTAATCAAGTTTTAGCGCGTTTTGAGATACTCAGTTGCACCAATCTCCGCTAAGCGAGTCTGTTTGGCCTGCACGGTTTCTTCTAGGCGTTTACGAAACCCAATCACTTTTTCTAATAATTCTGGCCTCTGCGCTGCCAAAATCTGTACCGCTAACAGTCCTGCGTTTTGAGCATTCCCAATCGCCACTGTTGCCACCGGAATCCCCGCTGGCATCTGCACAATGGAGTACAGCGAATCTAACCCCTGTAAATGCCGACTGGCAACCGGAACCCCAATCACGGGTAATGGCGTAAGCGCCGCTACCATCCCTGGTAGATGCGCAGCACCTCCCGCTCCGGCAATGATGACTTTTAGCCCTATAGTATGGGCGCTCTGGGCAAATTCGACCATGCGTTGAGGAGTACGGTGAGCTGAAATAATTTCGACGTGGTGGGCAATGCCGAAGTCTTTACAGATGGCGATCGCCGCTTCCATAGTGGGCAGATCAGAATCGCTGCCCATAATAATGGCAACTTCAGGCAGCGTAGGGAGTGGGTGAGACATAGAAATGCTGATTTCGTAGGGGACTGAAAACTGAATGGGGCGGCGTGGTTTTGTATCGAACTGTCGAGTTATACAAACTTCTATTGCGAATCTGAGCGATTCTCATCAATAAACTCTGGATCCATTCAGAATGGACTCAAGGCCGTAACACGATTTAACGTTTCTGAGGCAATGGCTATGAATGGTTTACTGCAAAAATATCGCTTCACCTGTACGCTAACCTTCGGAGACATCTATGGTCAGGTGATGATTTGGCTCATCGTCATTTTTATCAGCCTTGGCGCAGCCATTGCAATGTACGAAAATCCTGTATACGCCTTTCTAACGAGCGGCTTAATTCTGGTGTTGTCTGTACCATTTTTGCTGTTTGCGTTTGTGACGACTTTATTAAATCACATTGAATTGTTGCCAGCAGATGTCGTAGCACAAAAAACAAAGGCAAGTGCGACTGCTGTAGCTGCACCTTCAGGGATTGCTCAGCCTGGTTAATCAGATATGTCCTTAATTCAGTCTGAGTCTAAAAACTTGATTGAAGTAGGGTCAGAAAGTTCTAGGGTACGTCTGATATGAATCTTTTGGTACTGAGGTGCTGTCCTTTCGCCCAGCTCTACCTTTCTTAAGATCCTGTCAGGCGTATTTTTTATTAGATAGAGCACAGGATTTGATTGTGCATTTTCAGCGCGCTATACTTGTACAATATATTGTGCAAGTATAGCTGACTATGAGAGTTGTATCTTTCAGCGAAGCTAGAAATAGCTTAAAGAGTGTCTTAGATCATGTGGTTGAAGATGCAGACTACACCATTATTACAAGGCGCGATGCAGACGATGCGGTTGTAATGTCGCTGGAGTTTTTTAATAGCCTTCTTGAAACGGTTTACTTGCTTAAGTCTCCTGCAAACGCAGCGCATTTAGAACGTTCTATCGCTCAATTTAAGCAAGGAAAAGGGGTAGAGCGAGATCTGCTGAATGAGTAGAAAGCTTGCCTGGACGGATGATGCGTGGTCTGATTATCTTTACTGGCGGACTCAAGATAAAAAGACGCTTAAACGGATCAACAGCCTCATTGAAGCCACCTTGAGAGTGCCTTTTGAGGGCGTTGGCAAGCCGGAGGCACTGAAGGAAAATTTAGCTGGATTTTGGTCACGACGCATCGACGATACCCATCGACTGGTATATGCCGTAGAGGATGAATATCTGACCATTCTTGCTTGTCGATATCACTATTGAGGCATTTATGGCTCAGTCGTAGTAAGTTATCCGTGAAGGTCCTTTTGCGCTGCGAATACGGAGAGATTCCGCAGACAGCGTATACTTTGTGCGGTTGCAATAATGCTATGCGTCGGCTGTAATGACACTACCTTTCTATCACTCGATTGAGAATGCCCGTATTCCTGGATATTTTGGGCTACAGCAGATTGCACTGGATAAATCCTCTAAGATTTCATCCATTGCTCCGATGAATGAGGCGAGTCCAGCACTAGAACCTAAGCTTGACGTTGCAGGGGATTGGGTGTCTCTAGGTGGCGTAGATCTCCAAATTAATGGTGCATTGGGGCTGGCTTTTCCAGATTTACTGCCCAAGAGCACAGCGAAGCTAGAAGAAGTTGCCGCCTTTTTATGGACGCAAGGGGTCGATGCTTTCTTGCCCACTATCGTTACCACCTCTGTCGAAAAGATTCATCAGGCATTAGACTGCATTGCCCACTTTAAGCCCCAACGTCATCAGCCGATCGCAGAAGTCTTAGGCGCACATTTAGAAGGCCCTTTCTTAAACCTGCAAAAGCGCGGTGCCCATCCTGAAGAATATCTTCAGCCACTGACGCGAGAGCGTCTAGAACAGGTGCTTGGCTCCTATGCGCCTTGGGTAAAAGTTATGACTTTAGCACCAGAACTGGATGAGTCTGGAGAGGCGATCGCCCATCTCCATGCCCAAAACATCATCGTTAGCCTAGGCCACTCCACCGCCACCGCCGCCCAAGCCCAAGCCGCCTTTGCTCAAGGTGCCACGATGGTCACTCACGCCTTTAACGCCATGCGGCCTCTGCACCATCGAGAGCCAGGGTTGCTAGGAGCCGCTGCCCTCACGCCAGGAGTATTCTGTGGCTTTATTGCCGATGGACAGCATGTCTCGCCGCTGATGCTGCAATGGCTGCTCCGCGCCAGCAATGCCGGAGAGCTGTTTTTAGTGAGTGATGCTCTTTCGCCTTTGGGGTTGCCCGATGGCATTTATCCGTGGGACAGTCGGCAGATTGAGGTAATTCAAGGAACTGCGCGGTTAGAAGACGGAACCCTGTCGGGCACGACTTTGCCGCTGTTAGAGGGCGTAAAAAATTTAGTGAAGTGGGGCGTTTGTGATGTGGAAACGGCGATCGCATTTGCCACCGAAATCCCTCGAAAAGCCATCGGTTTGCCAGGTATCGGCATAGGGCAGTCGGCACATCAACTGCTGCGGTGGCATTTAGCCCCAGATTCTAAAATGTTAACCTGGCAGCGCCTCTGGACGAGCAACTCATTTGCAAACCTAGACGCAAAGCCAGTTACAGGAGTAACGGTATGAAGGTAGCACCGCTGCACTTGAAATTACAGGGTTTATGGGTAGGTGCTGCCCTAGGGGAACTCCACGCGAAGGGGTTGCTCGATCAAGATCAGCCGATGAATGAAGCAACCTCAACGGTTCAAATTGCGCTGCCACACACCTATCGCCTTTGTGTACTTACCGCACGTTGGCTGAAGGTTGAGGGAGATATTAACGCTGATGTGTGGAACTGTAAGCGATGGCAAGATGCGCTGCTGAATGTACTGCCGCTAAATTTTTTGAATGGGGCGCTCGCTAACTGTCCCCCTCCTTCCAATACTCAGCCTCAGACCGTAAGCACTGTCACAGCAATCATTCAAACCCTAGAATGGCTTCAGCGTACAGAATCGCCTCAGTATCTACTGTCTTACCTCTTGCAAACGCATACCCTGCAAGAAACGCCGCTGGCAGAGTATCTTGGCACCATTTATCAGCAACTGAGCGATCGCCAAAGTCTCACCCCCCTAACCCCAGTGGACGAAACAACAACAGAACAAGCCATTGCTCAAGTTCTGTATCTGCTGCTCAGCACACCAGAAGATTTTCGCCTGACGGTTCAGCGATCTGCATTCGCTATAGCAAATCAGCCAGAATGTCAGATTCTCTTGGCTGCTTTATCGGGTTTTCATAATGGCTTTGCAAACCTGCCGTTAGACTGGCGGTGGCAGCTCAAAACTATCCGCTGGTCTGTGGCAATGCCCCTAGAAGAGGGGCTGTGTACCTTAGCTAATCTGTGTGCTGCACGCTGGGCAGGCTGCTATGAAGCACATCCCGCGCAAGACTGGTCTGCCGTGGCGATCGCCGCTTCGGGTCAACTCCGTCCGCGCTAATGCAGCGGCGCACTCTCTCTTTTCGTATAATGATGAAGTGAGGACGTTCTACGCTACATATTCTGAGTCTGCACAACGCGGTATACCCTAAAATCATTCAAGATTAATATGGCGACTGGTCAAGATGTTCTGATAGCAGTAGCGCCTTTTTTACGGTACTTTCCCCTTTATGTCAGGGGTTTTACCGCTTGAAGGGTCTTAATCTTAGGCCCTTAAGGAAACTAATGTGGCCTTGTCAGTTTCCCGTCGAGACTCGCGCCGTCTCTCGTCGGTCGATTTTGATGGGGCTTGTGGCACTACTCGCACTGACTGGCACCATTGGATATCGGTTTTATAACGAGCCGCAGCTTACCGTTAATACGCGATCGCC
>JBGSVR010000467.1:0-6005 GCA_041752855.1 Thermosynechococcaceae cyanobacterium | reverse complement strand
GACAGCACTAAATTCGCCATCGCGTCGCAAATCACGCGGGTTGCCATCAGAGAGGTCATATCGCTGACATCATAGGGCGGTGAAACTTCGACAATCTCCATGCCGCAAATGGGCGCACGACGCACGATACGAGCTAGCAGCCCTAGGGCTTCTCTGGGCAAAAGTCCACCGGGTTCGGGCCAGCCTGTACCAGGGACAAACCCTGCATCAATGCAGTCGATATCAAAACTGATCCACACGCAGTCGGTGCCGTCCATTGCGCGCTCTAGGGCATAGTCGGCGGCGGCATCTAGACCCATTTCGCAAATATCTGTCACCGTCAAAATATTGGTGGCACGTTCGCGGCATACCTTCACGCCCTGACGAGGTACCTGCCAGCCGCCGATGCCAAGCTGAACGAGGTTTTTGGCAGGTGCATTTGCCATATTGGTTGCATGAAACCAGGGGCAGGTATGCATCCGCTCATCTAGGTCGGTTTCTTGGGTATCGACATGGCGATCGAAGTGGATAATGCCAACCTTTTTGTCGCCCAAGTGCCGACAGATGCCACGCACGGTCGGAAACCCAATGGAGTGATCGCCCCCGAGCAGAATGGGAAATGCGCCAGACGCAAAGACGTGGGCGACCCCTTTAGAAATTTGGTCAAAGGATTTTTCGTTATTGGCAGGGATAGTGAAAATATCCCCTACGTCACAGAGCGTAATTTGCTCCCGTAGGTCAATGCCAAGCTCAAAATTGTAGGGCGTGTAAAGCGCCGAAATCCGGCGGATGCCTTGAGGACCAAAGCGAGTCCCAGGGCGATAGGTGGTACCAGAGTCGTGGGGCACCCCGACGATCGCCACGTCATAATCGCCGACCTTGCGCACGTCTTCGAGGTAGGGAGCTTTCATGAAGGTGTTAATGCCTGCATAGTGGGGCAGCTCACCACGAGAGAAGGTGGGGATGGTGCGATCGCGGATACTTTCCGCCGCCTCCAGACCAAACTCTAGCCCCTTAGAAACCTCCTGCTGCCAGCCTGTCAGCGGTAGCTGAGCTTCTAGCGCTAACGCACGTTGGGCTTCAGATTGACCATCTGGACTTTGGAAAAGCGGATTTTCTGAATTTGCCGTCATGATTGCCTATCCTAATCAAGTGCATTCTCGTCCTATCAAAAAGCCCAGGAAACCCCAGTCTTTTTGACTGCTGCTCTCCCGGGCTTTTCTCCCGCCGTGCCACTAGCAGCCACTGCGGATAAACCCACACTGACCAACTAGCTCGCCTCTCTCGGACCAGACATCTTGCAGCTACACACTCATTCTGAGCCGTAGCCCCTAAACCGGAACCCTAGAAGCCTTTCAGTTTTTCTGTTCTTATTGTACATAGAGGTAGCTCACATCACAGATTTAACCTACTGGGGGACAGCCGTAGCAACCAGAATTAGCCAGAAGGTCGAAGCTGCATCCCAATCACCTGTGTATGGGTACCGCGTGCTTGAGTCACGCCAATGGTGCGGTCTGCCGCCTCAATCATCGGGCGACGGTGGCTGACCACAATAAACTGAGCGCCTTCCGTTTGCTGGCGAATGGTTTTAGCTAAGCGTTCCACATTCACCCCGTCTAGGAAACTATCCACCTCATCTAAGGCGTAAAACGGTGAAGGACGATAGCGCTGAAGGGCAAAAATAAAGCTGAGTGCCGTCAAAGATTTTTCGCCCCCCGACATAGAGGCCAACCGCTGCACCTGCTTACCCTTGGGATGAGCCACCAAATTCAGCCCCCCTCGAAACGGATCTTCAGGATCCTCTAGCTCCAGATAGCCATCCCCATCGGATAGCCCCGCAAAAATAGTCTGAAAACTTTCGTTGACGACATCAAAGGCTTCTCTAAAAGAATTCCGCCGCAGGGTGGTGAAGTTTTCGATTCTCAGAAGCAGCTCCGTGCGCTCATCTTCGAGGGTGGTGAGTTTTTGTACCAGTTCTTCAAGACGAGCCATGGTGCGCTCGTATTCCTCGATCGCCAGCATATTAACTGGCTCCATTGCCTGGATGCGGCGCTGTAAAGACCGCAATTCTTCCCGTAATGCCTCTAGCGTTAACCCTTCGGGCAGTTCAGGGCGTGGGTTTGGTAGCTCCTGGGCTTTTTCTTGGAGTTGGGTTTGCAGTTGAGCAATTTGTTCGGTCTGCTGCTGTTGGGTTTCTTGCAGCTTCTGGATTTGCCAGGTCATTTCTTGTTGACTTGCGGCACGGGTGCGGAGATGCTGCTCGGCATTATCGCGGTTTTGTTTGGCTTCTCCTAAATGCGCCTCTAGCCGCTGAAGCTCAACCCGCAGCTCGGCAATGGCAGCGCTAATCTGCTGCTGCTGTTGCAGGGTTGCGGCTTCTTGCTGCTGGGCAGTTTGCTGTTGCTGTTGCGCCCGTTCTACCTCGGTTTGATTTTGCTGCTGTTTTTCTTGAAGCCTCAGCAATTGCAGATCCAACGTCTGAAGCTGCTGCTGTGCTTCCCGTAGGGCAGTTTCTCGCGCATTGAGCTGCGTTTCTTGCACTTGGATTTGTGCCTGAAGGCGCTGCCATTCGCCGTGGGTTTGGGACTGCTCTAGGGTGGCTATCGCCCCTCTCAATTCTGCCAATTGAGCTTCCTGCTGAGGCAATTCCGTTTCAAGCGTTTGCAAACGGTTGCTGGCTGTGGATAGCTCTTGGGTACTGGCGGCAAGCTGCCCGACTAACGAGTCACGACGCTGGGTTAAACCCTGAAGCTCTTTGGTCAACTGCTCTACCTGGAACTGTACATCTCGATGCTGCTGACGCGCGGCGGTCAGTGCCTGAGTTTCAGTGGCAAGGGATTGCTGATGCTGACCCAGACGTGCTTCAATGCGACTCAAAATTTGCTCAATTTCACCCAGACGCTGACGTAATGCCAAAATTTCAGCGGATTCTCCTGCCTCAGCATTGCCAAAGTGAAGGGTTTGTTGATTGGAGCGGCTGCCCCCCGTCATGGCTCCAGTTGGCTCTAGCAGTTCACCATCTAGGGTGACGATGCGATAGCGCCCAATGTAGCGCCGTGCCGCGCTTAGGGTTTCAAACACTACGGTATTGCCGAAGACGTAGGCGAAGACGGCATCGTACTTGGGGTCGAAGTCGATGAGGTAAACCGCATAGTCGATCGCCCCTTCAACCTTAAGATTAGGCAAATCTTGCCCCGATCGCAGCTTATTGAGGGGCAAAAACGTGGCGCGTCCCGCCCGTTCTCGCTTAAGCAGTTCAATGCCAGCAGCGGCAACTTCATCGTTGTTGACGACCAAATGCCCCATCCGCGCTCCGGCGGCGGTTTCTAGGGCAATTTGGTACTGGGGTTCTACACGACCGAGGTTGGCGACTAAGCCGTAAACGCCAGAGAGATTTGATTTGAGTAAGATTTTGGTGGCAAAAGTGCCTTGGGCTTCTTGCTGCGCTTCTTCTTTGGCCTCGAGCTGATCGAGCTGCCGCTGTTTTTCGCGCTGTTTGCGCTGGAGACGGGTCTGGGTGTCTTGCTCGGTACGGACGCTTTCATCGGCGTTGGCGAGGGCAGTGGCTAAGGTTTGAACCGAAAGCTGCTGGGTTTCAAGCTCAGCTTGTGATTCAGTGAGCTGGATCTGCTTTTCGGCAAGGGTTTGGGCGAGGGTTTGGCTTTCTTCAGTTTGCTGTTCGCATTGGCGACCTAACTGCTCAACCCGCTCTCGCAGTTGGGCAAATTCTGAGCGTTTGGGGTCTAGGGTTTTCAGCAAGGCTTCCATTTGCTGACGGAGCTGTGCCTGTTCCTGCACCCAGGCATCGGCAGAGGTGGCGATCGCCCTCGACTGTTCCCGAATGCGCTCTAAATCTTCCTGAGCCTGATCTCGCTGCTGGGTCAGCCCTTTTAGAGTTTCAGCTTCTAAACGTTGACGCTGCTGTGTGAGGGTGGCAAGCTGCATCTGCTCTTGGGCAATCTGCTGCTGTAGCTGCCGTCCTCGCTCTGTTGCCGCCTGCTGGGTTGCCTTAAGTTCGGCTTGCTGGCGCTCTAGCTGGCGCAGTTCTGCTTCTTGGGTGGCGATCGCTGCCTGTACTGCCAACTGCTCATCTTCGCCTAGCGCCTTGACCTGGGCATTCAGCTCTGCCAAGGTTGCTGAAAGCGCCTGGATCTCAAGGGCGATCGCCCCGAGCTGTCCTTCAAGCGCAGTCTGCTGCTGCACTTCGGCCTGGATTTGCTGCTGCAACTTCTCAGTCTGCTGCTGAAGCTGACGATAGGCTAATACATTTTCCCAGGTAGATTTTTCATTAAATTCGGCGCGGAGGAGCTTGTACTTTTGGGCTTTGACGCGATCTTTGTCGAGGCGATCGCACTGTTCCTTCAGCTCCTGCTCCACAATCCGAAAGCGGTCTTCTTGGTCTTTGACGGCATCCAGCTTTTCTTTGGCCTGATTGATTTTGCGATCAAAGTTGGCAACCCCCGCCAGTTCATCAATAATTTCGCGGCGCTGACGGGCATTCATCGAAATAATGCCCGTCACATCGCCCTGAAGCACGACGTTATAGCCTTCAGGATAGATCCGCAGCCGATTCATCTGGTCGTGGAGATCGGTGAGGGTACAGGGTTCGCCGTTAATGGCGTAGGTAGAGGTGTAGGTACCCTGCTTTGTCACCCGCAGTTTGCGCGTTACTTCCCATTCTCGCTCGGCAGGCTGGTCTTCTAGGGGTGTACCATCTTCTAGCGGTACGTCCGAAATATCAAAGGTGACCGTCACCTTGGTTTCAACGCTGGCATGTCCGCGCTTAAGCTGGGCTTGGTTGACCAAATCCGGCAGCCGTTCTGCCCGCATCCCCTTAGAGCCAGTTAGACCCAAGGCAAACAGCATGGCATCTAATAAATTAGACTTGCCCGATCCATTTGGCCCTGAAATGACGGTAAATCCGGGCAGCAGCGGAATAGTGGCAGTGCTGCCAAAGGACTTGAAATAGGATAGCTCTAAGCGCTTAACGTACACAGATGGCTGAACTCGTGGCGGAGGGTGGACGCTTAATATTAACGAGGTTTTAGATAGGAAAGGTCAATTTTTTCAACAGACTATCATGGTCAGTTGAAATCTGTACGGTTTTTTGTCACAAATGTCAGTAAAACGTTCATTCAAAATAAAGGTCGAAACGGCTTTTTCCTGAATGTTGTTGAACGATAACCCTCAGATCTTCAGTCAATCGAAACCCCTCGGATGGTTGTGGGGCGGCGCTGCCCTACGAGAGGCGCTTGTGCTGCTACGCGCTCCCGCTGGCGATGAATCAGAAAATGCTCTTGCCATAGGGCTGGTGCATTCAGGGTTTCGCCACCGTGGTCTGTTAGGCGTTGGCGCACCTGGCACAGGACGGGGGTATTCACGCACAGCCCAGAGATAATCACCTGGCCTTTGGTCAGGGCAGGGAGTTCCTTCAGTAAATCGCGCCCAGCGGCCTCTACGCCATACTTAAGGCTCTCTTGGTCAACGGGGTTAACAATCCGCATGACAAACTGGCTCATGCACTGAGACAGTACATCAGAGTCTAGCTTGCCAGGGCGCTGGGTAATCAAGCCAACCCCTAGCCCAAACTTGCGCCCTTCGCTCAAAATAGTCCGGATGACGGCTTTACAGCGTGATGGTTCGTGGGCGGGGGCAAAGCGATGGGCTTCTTCTAGCAGCACAAAGACGGGGTAAGGCAGATAGTTTTCGTCGTCTGGGTTGAGCTTTTCCTTGACGGTGTTCATTCTGGCCTGATTGGTTTGCCGCAGCAGCGCCGCGCAAATTACCTGCTGTTCATCTTGGCTAATCTCGTTCATTTGCAGCACCGTGACCTGACCTGGCTCAAACAGATCTCTCGGGCCAAGGTGTTCAAAGGCATGGAAATATTCTGATAGCTCCAGTTTGCTTAGCTTCCAATCGAGGGCATCCGCAGAAGAACCCTGTTTTTCGTTGCCGTTATCATCCTGCACAATATCCGATTGAAACACCGCATGACGCAGGTCATTGATATCCCAGCGATCGCCCTT
>JBGSVR010000466.1:0-2112 GCA_041752855.1 Thermosynechococcaceae cyanobacterium | reverse complement strand
GCTTCAGTATGACCCAGAGCCTTGTTTTGCTAGTAAGAAGGCGCGTCAGAGGTTCTATGACCAGATCTGGTTCTCGCGATTAAAGACAATAAGATGTACTACTTGAGAGGCTTTCAATGAAATGTGTCAGGCAGTCAGGGGTGATACAGAACTGATCCAGAATGCACCTTTGATGGCAATGATTTACGATCGCCCTGGCAAGGGGGACGATTTGGTCATTGAAGTGGGACAAGAGGAAGTGACCTATGCCCACACGGTTGATTCGCCCACTGAAGTTTTAACAGGGCAAGACTCAAACGGCCTGATATTGGCCGTTTGGATTAGTAATGCTGCTGGAACAAAAACGTTGGTCAAGCTACAGGCTGATTGAAACCACTTGACTAAACCTAGCTTTTCAGAAGGTGAGTCGATATGAACAAGGAATTTAATGCCTATTTATTAGGTGGTGGTATTGGCTCTCTAGCAGCCGCAGCCTTCATGATTCGCGATGGCGGACTTCCTGGTAAAAATATTTTTATCCTAGAAGCAAAATCTCTTCTAGGCGGCAGTTTAGATGCATATGGAAATCCTGTAGACGGCTATTCGATGCGGGGTGGACGAATGTTGACAACGGACAACTACGAATGCACTTGGGATCTTTACAAGTCGATTCCTTCCCTGACTTCGCCTGACAAGTCGGTATTTGACGAAACGGTAGAGTTTAACAAGCAGCATCGGTCAAGCTGCATGGCGCGTCTGGTTGATTGCCGCCGTGCAAAAGTTTCCGTCAATTCGATGGGCTTTTCTATGCAAAATCGCAAAGAATTGCTAGGGCTTAGCTTGGCTGCGGAAGACACGTTGGGTGCTAGCTGTATTACCGACTGGCTTTCTCCAGAATTTTTCGAGACTGAATTTTGGTACATGTGGGCAACGACTTTTGCTTTTCAGCCGTGGCACAGTGCGGTTGAATTTAAGCGGTACCTGCATCGCTTTATGCTCGAATTCTCTCGGATTGAAACCCTTGCTGGAGTCAAGCGCACTATCTATAATCAGTATGACTCTTTGGTTCGACCCCTTCAGCACTGGCTTGCACACCAAGATGTAAATTTCATCATAGATTGCAAGGTAATGGATCTAGAGCGCAAGATTGAAGCAGGCAAGCTGGTGGTGACAGGCATTCAATATCAGCATCGGGGTGAAAACAAGGCGATCGCCCTTAAAGACGGCGATCTTGTATTTCTGCAAAACGGATCGATGACTGATGCATCCAGCCTCGGTTCCATGACGAGCGCACCTCAGAAGCTGACCAAACAGAACTGCGATAGCTGGACGCTGTGGGAAAAATTGGCGGCAGAGAATCCAGACTTTGGTAATCCAGCTACCTTCAACAGCAGCATTAGCGAGTCTCTTTGGGAATCTTTTACCGTCACCCTTAAAAACCCCGCTTTTTTTGACAAGATGACCGCATTTAGCGGTAATGAGCCAGGAACAGGGGGACTTGTCACCTTTAAGGACTCCAACTGGCTGATGTCAATTGTGCTGGCGTATCAGCCTCACTTTGCGAATCAGCCCGCTGACGTACAGGTATTTTGGGGATATGCCCTTTTCCCTGATCGCGTGGGTGATTTTGTGCCCAAAGCGATGAGCGAGTGCAACGGTGAAGAAATTCTGCGAGAACTCTGCGGTCATCTGCGATTCGATTTGGAAACCGTAGCATCAGCAAACTGCATTCCTTGCAGAATGCCTTACATTACCAGTATGTTTATGCCGCGTTTGCGCACAGATCGACCGTTGCCGATCCCACATAGCTCAAAAAACCTGGCGTTTATCAGCCAGTTTGTTGAAATTCCTGATGATGTTGTTTTCACAGTGGAGTATTCAGTGCGGGCTGCACAGATAGCAGTTTATAAATTTTTGGGTATTGATCGCGCGATCCCACCTATCTCACCCAATGACAAGTCACTGCGAGTGCAGTTTGAGGCTTTAGTCAAAGCCAGATAGATCGGAAAATGGTGCTTGTTACCTGGAAAGGGTTTGAGGCTTTTGAGGCACCTCGAAGGAGTAGCCAAAACGAACTCATTTTGGGACTTATAAGAAAACCAGGCAAATCCATCGTCGATTGGATCCTAGAAT
>JBGSVR010000465.1:0-8934 GCA_041752855.1 Thermosynechococcaceae cyanobacterium | reverse complement strand
GCTTCAGTATGACCCAGAGCCTTGTTTTGCTAGTAAGAAGGCGCGTCAGAGGTTCTATGACCAGATCTGGTTCTCGCGATTAAAGACAATAAGATGTACTACTTGAGAGGCTTTCAATGAAATGTGTCAGGCAGTCAGGGTCTAGAGCTGCTAAGTCGAACCATTTTTCAAACGCTGCCAGCCCTTGTGCATTAAGAAAATTGCACTCAAGCCGATCAGAACAGCAATCACTAGCCCTCCCACAGCATCTGCCCAGAACCATTGATAGAAATAAACGGCACAGGCAGACAGAAGGACGCTGACTGAACTGGCAGTTTCAGCGACCCCATGCAGTAGCATACCCAGAATATTCAAATCGTCATGGCTATGTTCATGAAGAAGTTGGACGATCAACCCGTTAATGAATAAGCTCAGCCCTGCGGCAATTAACATGGGTAGCCCCAACACTGGAGCGGGAGTTTGCAGATGGTTGACTCCCTCCCAGGCAATCAAGAGGGCGATCGCCCCTAAACTTACTCCATTAAGTAAAGCAACCCAGGCTTCGAGTCGCCAAAACCTTGAAGCGCCTTGGGTGGTGGGTTTGTTCTGGATCAACCAGGCAATCAGCAGCGTCAATCCCAACGTAATGAGATCTGAGAAAAGATGCCCTGCCCCTGCTAGAAGAGATAAGCTGCCGCTCCATAAACCCAGACCTCCTTGTGCCAACAACAAACCACTTCGTAAGCCAAGAACCAGCCAAAGATTCCGTTGCTTTTGTAATATTTGAGGGGCTTTCAATGTGTTCATTCCTTTTTTACCTTCTGCCAGCCCCTTCAGCAAAAATTTACTCAAAATCAAACTGGTCTTTTAGAAACAAACCGTGCCCAAGCTGATCGCCGTTATGTCCACCCCGATATCCGCTATTTCTATGCTCATTCCGGGATCTGTCCTCAGAATATTCGCGGCTATAGGAGTGATCGCGATGCCCGTCTCGGTATCCTTCTCTGCCACGATCATTGCGATCATAGTAGGGCGACTCCAAAGAGCGCTCAATCAGCTTTTCCAGTTCGCCTCGATTTAGTTAGATACCGCGACATTTCAAGCAAAAGTCACCCTCAATTCCCTTGCGATCTGTGGGAACCAGCTCAACAATGCATTAAGGGCATATTCTGACACTGACTGACTGCATAAAAAGTCCTTAAAGCTTTACTAAAGTTTGCTCTTCGATTTGATGCTCAAGCTCTTTAGCTTTTGTCCCAAAATACATTCACAGGCGTACCCAACGGAACGGTCTTGAAGAGATCGCTGATATCTTCTTCCAACATCCGCACACAGCCATGAGAGGCAGGCTGCCCTACCGATGAGCGATTGAACGTGCCGTGAAAACCAATCTGGTTTTTACCATCTGTCCAAAATCCCATCCATTTAGTTCCCAGAGGATTGTCACGACTGCCACCTGGAATGACCTCTCCCGTAAACGGATTAACCCAAACCGGATTACGATACATAGTTTTAATCTGGTATTTTCCAACAGGGGTTTCCCAACCTGGCTTACCAACCGCTACGGCATAGCTTTTGACAGGACTATTGCCCCGAAACAGCGTTACGCGGCGGCGTGTCAAATTCAGCTCTAAGCGAAACGGTTCTATAAGTAGCGGTAAATAAGCCTTTGGGTCTGATAAACGCGGTAGTGGTGGTGGGGTAAACAGTTCTGTAGCTATGGATTTTGGGCTGACCAGCAACAGTAAGCCTAAGGCTATCCCAGTCCATTGGAGTCCTAAAGTAACGCTACGTCTTACGTTTAAGCTTTTAATGCTGTTGAAGTTGTTAAGACTTCTGAGTTTGCTCATGATGCGTCGAGATTAATCAAAGACGGGCTAAATTTTGAAGTTTCAAGACTTATGGACACTGGAAGCAACGAATCATCAACAGGGATTTCTTTCTAGTGAGCGTCAGGCTTGTCGGGCAACGCATTTTTGAAGTTTTGCGACCCTTTATAGCCGGAAAGTTGGGCAAGTTCTTGTAGCGGTCGTGTCCCCGTTACCGTTTTTCCTTTGACAACCCAAGTAGGAAAGCTTTTAACGCCAGCCGTTGTGCAGCGGTCAGGTTGGGGATTAATTCCGCCCTCGATACACTCCACATAGGGAATCAACGGCACCGCTTCTTTCCCAAACAACTGTTTTTGATCGTGACAGTGGGGGCACCAGTAGGCACCGTAAAACGTTGCTTTAGTTTGGGTGAGGTGTTTCGCTAAGGCAATTTCAGCCGGTCCAGAGGTCGTTGTAAGGGCGAATCCTCCAGGAGAAGGTGATGACTGGGTTGGGTCTTTGACGATGGGGTTGTTGATGGGGGCATAAATGCCAAGAGTGGTTAATAACACTAATGTTGCTACAACGGCAGTGCCAAAGAAGGGTAAGCCTAGGTCTTTCCACTCCCGCCCCACTAGCGCTAGAACAAATAGAGTGGCTGCAAATAGGGCTGAAGCAACACAGTAGAGACAGACGGCTTTGATGTTGAAGGCCAACAGATACATCAAATAACCGCTGAAGGTCATCATGGCAGCAGCGCCTAGCAGCAGCAGTAAACCTGTCCAATTTTCTAGCTTGGCGCGAAGGGGCTGCTGATTCGGGGAATTGATGAGGAGAGGGGCGATCGCAAACACAACCATACTGGCGTAAGCCAAAAATCCAAACAGCGCTAGGGGCTGACCTAATACGGTTGCATAGGGACTTGCCAGTACAACGTCACAGCCATTGGTCGGACAGGCGGCTTTATTCCCCGTGAGTTTTGAGTAGGTCAAATAGGCTGTCACCACAGCACCAATAGAGGCAATACCTGCCATGATGGGGCGCGACCAGCGGTAAGTCCAAGGGAGAGAACGTTGACGAGGCATAATTTAAAGGTTTGAAGGACAATAGACTAAAAAGATATGGTTCTACTTGAGCACCCTCGTAGCATTGAAAATTGCGGCTAAAGCCACGCCCACATCGGCAAATACGGCTTCCCACATATTCGCTAAACCAAACACACCCAGAATGATAAAGATGCCCTTAATGACCAAGGCAAATACAATATTCTGCATAACAATGGCGTGGGTTTTTCGAGCCACCTGAATCGCCTCTGCCACTTTAGACGGGGCATCAGTCATCAGTACCACATCGGCAGTTTCAATTGCCGCATCGGAACCGAGTCCGCCCATTGCAATACCGACATCTGCTCTAGCAATGACGGGTGCATCATTAATGCCATCTCCTACAAATACAACTTTTCCTTTGCGGACATACTGTTGAAGCAGTTCCTCAATTGCTGTTACTTTGTCTTCTGGGAGTAATTCTGCCCGATACTCATCTAGCTTCAGGTATGAGGCCATGCGTTCTGCAACATCCTTAGAATCCCCAGTTAGCATGACAACTTTTTCTACGCCCAGTTTTTTCAGTGATTGAATGGCTTCCCTTGAATCTGGTTTGGGCTGATCTGCAATAACGATATATCCGGCATAGCGTCGATCCACTGCGAGATGAACTACTGTGCCTTCAACATGGCACGTATCATGCTCAATGTTTTCGCGATGCATCAGGCGATCATTGCCTGCCAACACCCTTCGGTTCTCAATCGTTGCCTGAATGCCGTGGGCAGCAACTTCGGTGTAGTCGGTGATGGTCGATTCATCAATGGGTTGACCGTAAGCTTCCCGAATTGACTTAGCAATGGGGTGATTTGAGTTAGATTCTGCGATCGCCGCCAGTCGCAGCAGTTCCGGTTCAGCAAACCCGTTGTGGGTCACAATCTCAGAGACCTTGAACACACCTTCGGTCAAGGTTCCTGTCTTATCAAAGACTACTGCTTTAACATCTGCTAGCGTGTCTAAAAAGGTTGAACCCTTGACCAAAATGCCTCGCTTGGCTGCCCCACCAATGCCGCCAAAGTAGCCGAGGGGAATGCTAATCACCAACCCACAGGGACAGGAAATGACCAGTAAAATGAGTGCTCGATAGACCCATTCGGCATGGGTGCCCAGATTGAAGAGGGGCGGCAGAATGGCGATCGCTAGCGATGCAACCACTACGATGGGAGTATACTGCCGCGCAAACTTGGTAATAAACTTTTCGGTTGCGGCTTTCTTGCTGCTGGCGTTTTCAACTAGGTCTAGAATGCGAGCAATTGACGATTCTCCAAATAGCTTGGTAACTTTGACCGTCAGCGCTCCGGTCTGGTTAATCATCCCAGCGAGAATTGTTTCTCCGACTCCAACCGTGCGCGGCACTGATTCGCCCGTGAGGGCAGAGGTATCGACCTGAGCGCTGCCGTCTAAAATTTCGCCATCTAGGGGCACTTTTTCACCAGGTTTGACCACAATGATGTCCCCGACCTTGACCACCTCTGGCGAAACGGTTTGAAGGCCGCTATCGGTTTTGAGGTTGGCTGCATCAGGACGGATTTCGAGCAGTGCTGAGATAGAGCGACGCGATCGCCCCACCGCATACTCCTGAAATAACTCGCCCACCTTGAAGAACAGCATCACGCCAACGGCTTCAGGGAGTTTGTGGATTGCGATCGCCCCCATGGTCGCAATGGTCATCAGAAAATTCTCATCAAAGACCTGACCCCGCAGGATATTGCGCCCTGCACTGGTCAAGACTGTCCAGCCACTGAGCAGATAAGCCGGAATGAACACCAAATACTCTCCGACTGAGAAGGGGGTGTCATGCAAAGGCTTCTCGAAGACGGAACCCAGAATAAACAGCGCGATCACAACCCCAACCAAAAGACCCTCACGCTTCAGGTCAAACGCGCCATCCCCACGACTGTGCCCATGATCGTCGTCTTCATGATCCTGGCTACGGTTACTATGATCATGACCTGCGTGAGTCGTCTTAGAATCGTGAGAGCCATCTCGGTTGGAGGGTTGGAGGCGCTCAGTATCCACCGTATAGCCTAAAGCTGTTACCCGTTTCTGGATATCTGCTTCATTCACCTGCTCAGGGTCATAGGTTATTGTTAATCGTCCAGTGGCAACGACAACCGACACTTCTGCTACGCCTGCCAATTTTTCTAGGCTGCCTTCAATTTTCATTGAGCAGCTTGTGCAGTCCATGCCACCGACCTGCATTTGCTGTGTTTTGAGCGAGGGGGTTTGAACCATAGCAGCGTCAAGAATAAAAAGCGTGGGGTTAGAATTTCCAAAACTCTAACATAGTTTTTATAACATCTGAATATACTTTCAGATGTTATAATGATTCTCATTCCACCCACCGCTCAAGCTAAAAGCAGGCTAGATAACGCTCTTGTGTGCTTTAGTTTGAGATACACCTCAGTAATTCGCAGCGCAGCACTTTACTATGAATAATCACTCCTCAAAGGCTAAAGCCTCCGAATCCGTTGATGCTCCGGGCTGCGATGCTCATTTGGTCAGTTTAGAAAATGTTCGTCAGGTGCAGCCTGAGCTTGCTTCAGTCGAAAAGTTACAGCAGATGGCTGAGTTCTTTGGGACGTTAGCAGACCCTAGTCGTTTGAAGCTTCTGTCTGCTCTGGCACAGCAGGAATTGTGCGTATGCGATCTCGCGGCAGTTGCCAAGATGGGCGAGTCGGCAGTGTCCCATCAGTTGCGCGTGCTGCGATCGCAGCGCTTGGTCAAATATCGCCGCGAGGGTCGGAAGATTTATTACAGTTTGGCGGACAGTCACGTCATGAATTTGTACGCAGAAGTTGCAGCCCACTTGGAGGAAAATGACTGAAGCTCAAGTCCAACAACAATATGATCGCCTTGCGTCTGCCTATGACCAGCGCTGGCGTTGGTATGTGACGAATACACTGTCGTTTATCAAGAATTGGGTCAACCTTTCTGCCTCAGAAACAGTGCTGGATATTGCCTGCGGCACAGGTGAATTTGAGCGCATGGTGCTGAGCGAACATTCAACCCAGCAGATTGTGGGTGTTGATATTTCTGAGGAGATGCTGGCGATCGCACGACAAAAGCTACACTCCTATGCCAATGTTTCGTTTCAGGTGAGCGGTGCATCCGCTTTACCGTTTCCAGACCAAAATTTTGATGTAATCGTCTCGGCTAACGCATTCCACTACTTTGACGATCCTGTCGTAGCGCTGGCTGAGATGAAGCGGGTGATTAGACCCAATGGAAAGGTTGTGATTCTGGACTGGTGCAAAGATTTTTGGCTCTGTCGTGCCTGTGATATTGCGCTTAAATGGTTTGACCCTGCCCATCAGCAATGCTACACCCAGGACGAATTTCACAATTTTCTAACTTCGTCAGGATTTAAGGTTGATGCTTCAGCGAAAGTCCGGTTTGGTCTGTTCTGGGGTCTGATGATTGCTACGGCTGTCCCCCAGCAGGTTGAACCTGTTGGATAAAAAGCTGTGTTTGCTGATAGCCTGCGGTGTTACCTAGACGAGAAAAGATTTGAGCTGCTTTTTGTAAATCTGCCAGTCCTGCGGGTTTATCTCCTAACTGAGCACGTAGAACACCTCGATTGCCGTAAGCTTCTGCTAGGTTAGGATTTAGCGAAATAGCTTTGGTATAGTCTACGATTGCGTTTTTAGGATCTCCCATCGCAGCAAGCGTTTTGCCACGGTTATAGTAGGCATCCGCAAAGTCAGGTTTAAGCTTGATCGCCTGATTTAAGTCTGCTAGGGCTGCTTTGAAATTTCCTAGGGCGATGCCGTTCAGAATAGCGCGGTTATTGTAAGCCTCAGCATAGCTAGGGTTAATCCCAATGGCTTGATTGAGGTCAGAAATCGCCCCCTGCACATCGCCTAAATCAGACCGAGCTTCACCCCGATTGTATAAAGCCACAGCATTCTTAGGACTAATGCGTAACGCTTGGCTAAAGTCTGAAATGGCACTATCGAAATTATTCAAGTCATGATGAGCCACCCCACGTTTGACGTAAGCTTCCGTCCCTTTGGGATTGGACTGAATCGCTTTGGTGTAGTCTGCGATCGCACCCTTTAAGTCTCCACTCTTGAATTTTTGCTGGCCTTGTTTTAGAAATTCTCCAGACTGCGACTGGGCTATAGCGATTAATGGGTGTGCCTGAATATAGGAACCAGAGCCAGCCAGTAGCGCAATGGCTGCGAGCATCGTAAATACTTTTGACGGAGCGTTCATGGTTAAAACCCTAAATAGGGCAATTCATTAAATTTAAGGCATACCTTTACGCTAATTCATCGCAGTCTGGAGTAGCAACCAAAGGTTTAGCCCAACAATCGTCACTGCAACTGACCAAGCGAGGCGTTTTAACCACAGCGGATTGACAAACTCACCCATTAAGGGGTCAAGCCGAGATATGTGTAAATTAGTGCAAGATAATGTCATACGCTATGTATGGCAATGATTTTGAGTATTATCAATAACACCCTAACGAGGGATGCTAATTACTAAAATTGACTCCTGAAAGCCTTTCTATATCAATATTCAACGATGGAATTTATACCATGCTCAGCAGAATAAATCCGAATCAATAGAAGAAATTAATCCCTTTGCATCAGCGCTCTGATCAAGAAGAAGTTAGATCGCTTCTGGCACATACAAACTCTACATAGGCACAAGCATGAAGCCTCTATCTCAACTGAGAGGTTCTGCCATACCCTATTTTGTATACAATTCAAAGTACATTATCTTCATTTGAATTTCATTGATTCTCCTCTCTAAGCTAAGAAAAAGGGGAATCATAAGAGAATTAAAGGATTGCGTAAAGCGGGGGCACTCACCAATGGGCATTTTACATGATGGGCAAACCTGGGAAGTCATCGACCTGACTTGGGATGGCTGGGTCGCTGTACTCATTGAGGATGGCTTTCGCACTCACCACAGAACCTTCCTGCCTTTCCAGGAACCTACCGTAGCTTTTGCTAAACCTCGTTCCACAAGCTTTTGACGCTCAAAACATAGGCACACGCCAACCGAAATCTATGACCCTCATGCTTCGCTCTGAAATCATCCAAACTTTCCGCGATCGCATTCACAAAGAAACCCACTTCCGGCTCTCCACAGACGAGCTGCAAGAACTCATCAATGGGTTCATTGTGGAGCTGCAAGGGGCAAAGACGGAGAAGAAGATCCGAGCGCTCTGTGAGGCTGAAATCAAGCTGCTGGAAGAAGGGTACCCACAAGCGTCCGTCGCTAAGTACCTGTCAAAGTATCGAAAGGCGATCGCCATTGCAATTGAAGACGGGAAACTACCGCTGAACAAGGCCACCAGCCATCATTACATTCACCAGCAGCGCGTAACGGGCATTGAGGAAAAACGACATGAGCATTGGGCACTAACCTATCTGAAGTATTCAAACGAGATCTACGAAAGCATTGATAAGCGACCTCAAACTACCGCCCCAGATGAGCCACTAAATTTAAGCTTGGTTCCGGTGCAGCCATACCTAGCACTACTGCGCGGGTTTCTAGAAAAGAAGGGGCAGTTTGAGGCACGATGGTTGGCGACGGCTATAACAGGGCTTACAGGCAGACGCTTTGCTGAAGTCTTGGCGAAAGGGACATTCTCGCTAACGGAGCATCCCTATCTATTGCACTTTGAGGGGCAGCGAAAGAGTCGGGCAGGGCATGGGGAAGGCTACGACATTGTGACGCTGTTTCCTGCTGATGAAGTATTGGAAGCCATTGTGCGATTGCGGAAGTTACCGGAGGTTAGGGCGATCGCCAAGCTCAAGGGGTCTGCACTATCCACGGCGCTCAATGCGTTTAATCAGAAGCTCAATAATGTCTGCGGCAAGGTGCTGATGCAGGTCGTACCGCCCTTGGAGGGTAAGAAGGCGGTATCGGTTCATAATCTGCGGAGTCTTTATGGGGCGATCGCCATCCACTTCTTCTGTCCCGAACGTCAGCTTGAGGATGCTTTTGTCCAGCATTTTCTAGGGCACGTTATGGATTCCCCAGCGACGGGGCACTATTTCCGCTATGCCCTCAGTGATGACCAGGGCGGT
>JBGSVR010000464.1:0-4390 GCA_041752855.1 Thermosynechococcaceae cyanobacterium | reverse complement strand
GCTTCAGTATGACCCAGAGCCTTGTTTTGCTAGTAAGAAGGCGCGTCAGAGGTTCTATGACCAGATCTGGTTCTCGCGATTAAAGACAATAAGATGTACTACTTGAGAGGCTTTCAATGAAATGTGTCAGGCAGTCAGGGTGTGGCCTCCTGTTCTAGTCATAGCGATTTGAAGCTCTAGAATTAGGGTATCTGCTAAGTGCTAAAAACTCCAGGCCTTATCTTGGGCAGAGTTTAATATTCAAAGCCATGAAATTTGTTTGACATTGATTAATTGATAATTTGATTGTTAGCTGTCATCCCAGTTTTGAGGTTAGTTCGAGTTGTAAATCAAACGAAGGAATCGTTGTCGTATCCCGAGTTGGTGGATTGTCAGCATGGTTGGCAATGAATACATCAACAGTTTGATAGATTGCTTAGCTAATCTATTCTGTCATAGGCTCTAGCTTATGCTCGTCATAGTCCTCCGAGTAAAAATCCTGACAGAGAAAATGTGATGAATCAAGATGATGTCAAGTTTTTGCAAACGATACAGAGCTATCCATCTGTATCTATCTTGCTAACAACCCACCGTAGCGCGCCTGAAAATCAGCAAGATCCAATTCGGGTGAAAAATCTGATAAATGAAGCCAAGCAACGACTTCAGCTAGATTTTTCGGAGCGTGAACTGACTTCTGTATTAGCCCAACTTGACCAAGCTGTTGAATCAATCGATTATTCTCATACTTTAGAAGGATTAGCCATATTTGCTAACCAAGAACTCTATCGAGTCTATTATCAAGCTTTTGCCTTTGAAGATCGAGTAGTAGTAGACGAAACCTTTGCGACGCGAGATCTGGTCTTTGCCTTGAATCGGACTCCTCGCTATTGGGTACTGGCAATGAGTGAGAATTCTACAAACCTTTTTGCTGGAGTACTCGACAGTCTAGAGGAAGTGGGAACCAGCGAATCTCTTTTAACAAATGTTGAATCTGGCGACAGCATCAAGCTCCCCGATAGCCAAGAGACGAATACATCTGCAAATCGAGGTGATGATCTGTATGACCAGTACTTGCATAAGGCCGATGCTGTTTTGACAACGCTGATGGCGACCGATCCATTGCCGCTGGTACTCGTGGGCATTGATCGCTACTTTAGCCTTTTTAATGAGGTTTCAGTCCACAAAGATGCGGTCATTGCAACGCTAAGCGGCAATCATGACAAGACCTCGCCTCATGACTTAGGCAAGCTGGTCTATCCCATTATTCAAGATGCTTTGACCGAACAGCGAAAAGCCGCTCTAGAACGACTTGAAAATGCGGTCGGTGCCCAACTTTGCGCATCGGGAATGGAGGAGGCATGGCGGATGGCACAGGAAGGTCGTGGGGATTTACTGTTAGTGGAAGAAGGGTTTCGCTATCCTGCTCGAGTTGACTCAAGCGGCATGAAGTTAATGGCTACTGATGATCTGAATGCGATTGATGTGATGGATGATGCTGTAGATGAATTAATTGAAGCGGTGATGGGTAAAGGAGGAAAAGTGGTGTTTGTCGATGATGAGACATTAGAAAACCATCAGCGAGTTGCCCTGATTCTGCGCTATTAGAGATGTGTTTAGGGCAGGTGTAATTATACGAAAAGGGCAGATCGCATCAATAGGAGAATTTGATGAAACCATGAGTTCTAGTCCTTTTCGTGTGTAGCGCCAGCCATCAGTGAGATAGAGATCGCCGCTTGAGTGCTTTGGTGAATGTACTAGGATAGAGGCAGATTTCTATCTCTGGATGCTGGCTGACCATTTTGTGAAAGAGAAAAACAATGTATTCTTCTAGGTCTGAAACATTTACAGAAATCTTTCGCAACCCAACCGTTCTGGCGATGATTGGGTCAGTGGGCGTTCATGGAGTGCTGGTTCTTTTTTCGGCGATGAAGCCCGCAGATAGTCTTCCTGCACCACTCCGAGTCATTAGTCTTGACCCTGGCAGCAGTACGACGGATCTCAATGCGTTACTAGCGCCCAATATTAGCAATAGTTTGCCGGTTCCGAACGGTCTTCCTCCGATTAACCTCGGAGATGTGCCAGAACTGTCGGCTTTGCCAGATATCTCCAAATTTAGAAATCCATCTCAGTCCGTCTTTTTGGGTTCTGACCCGTCTGCTATAGATTTGGGCAAACTGTCGATTGCTAATCCGCCGCAGAAATCTGTGTTGGGTGCGCAAGGGCAGCAAGTTTTTGGACTGAATTTACCTAAAAGCCCTAGTCAAAGCGGTGCAAATGCTTCACAGTCTCCATTGGGAGGAACGCTTTCTAGTGGTCAGCTTTCCGGTGTGCCCCAGCCAGACTACTCAAGATATGCGCTCAACCCTAATCAAGTGCCGCCTAGTCTAACGCCAGGTTCTAGTCAGATTGGCAGCAGCTCAGCATTGACAACGCCCTATGAACCCTTCTTGCCGAGTCCTAGCCCTTCAGTTAGTCCCAACCCAGCGACTTCTGGCAATAGTGCCGCTCCGGTGCGAGCTGCTGCCACTGCATGGCTCGAAGCTCAAAGTCAGGCGTCTGGGCAGCGCATTAGTATTCAGCCTGGGCCAAGGCTGACAGCCGAGTATCCTGCTTCTGCGTGCAACAGTAAGGTGCAGGGTTCTGCCATTATTGCGGCAGTGTTTAGTCCAGATGGATCGATTTCTAAGGGTGATTCGGCGATTCAGGTGCTTCAGTCGGCAGAAACGCTGGCGCTCAATCGTGCGGCGATCGCAGCGGTTGAGTCCTATCGACTCCCAAGCCCTAGTGGGATTTCGCAAGCATTTAACTTCACTGTGGATATCCCTTACTCTGAAGCCGTTTGTAGGGCAGAAAGCACTCCAGAAGCTTCCGTAAAACCGAATCCTAGCCCAAAGGAAAGTCCTAAATCCTCAACGCCTACAGGTTCCCCTAGTCCTGCTTCAAAAGAAGACATTTTAAACAGGCTGACGCCTAAAACGCCAACTTCTTCTAGCTCTTTCAACGCTCCGTCTGCGACGGTTTCTACACCACCATCTAATCCACAGACTATTCCAAGCATTGCTGCAACACAAAGTCCAGAACCATTGCCTGCTCCCTCTATTGCGGTACCTGAAGACGCTCCAAAATAGCCTTAGGTGGGTATAGGCATTTCTGTGAGCTGTCCTGCTTCAACCGAGAAAATTTCGGCGGACTGGAGCCATTTTGCATCGAACGCTCCCAAGTGAGTGGTGGTAATGAGGGTTTGAAAACGGTCTTGAATGGCATCTAAAAGCTGATTTTGGCGGTTGAGGTCGAGTTCTGCGAGTACGTCGTCGAGCAGCAAGATCGGCGGTTCGCCGATGACTTCTTCGATGAGCTGAAGCTCGGCTAGCTTAAGGGCTAAGACAAGGGTGCGCTGCTGGCCTTGAGAGCCGTACTGACGGGCTGGGGTTTGATTAATGGTGAGATGGACTTCATCTCGATGGGGACCCACCAGGGAGGTGGCTTGGTGATATTCGGCGATCGCCTTCCCCTGCATCTGTGCCAAAAACTCAGGAAATAACTGTTCGGGTTGGGCGAGGTCGTGACGGACGTTGGGGTGGTACTCAAGGGCGAGATGTTCGGTTTTGCCACTGATGGCCTGATGCCAAGATTGAGCAAGGGGTTCTAGCCGCCCTAACATGCGATGTCGTCGCTGAATGACGCGTGCACCAAGGGTTGCCAACTGCTGATTCCAAATCAGAAGCTGAGGTGGATCTGCGTGAGGGTTCTCAATGGCGCGCAAGCGTTTGAGAAAGGCGTTGCGCTGTTTAAGTGCCTGCTGATATTGCTGAAGTAGGTGTGCATAGACTGGCTCAAGCTGAATCAGCACGGCATCTAACCAGTCCCGGCGCTCGCCAGGACCACCGCGAACTAGGTCTAAATCGAGGCAAGAAAATTGGACGGTGTTGATATAGCCTAAAAAATCAAGCTGGCGCTTAACGGTTTCGCTATGCACCATTGCGTTTCGCCGTCCGGTGTCGTGGAGGGTGAGACGCAGGTCTACCGATCCGCTGTCGCGCTGTAGCTGGGCGCTAATTTGACCCACGGATTCGCCGTCTAAAATAAGGTCGCGATCGCGGCTGGTGCGGTGCGATCGCAGGGTAGACAGTAGCTCCACGGCCTCTAATAGGTTAGATTTACCTTGGGCATTTGCCCCGACTAAAATTGTTTTAGGGGCACCCAAGACCACAAATTGGTCTTGATAGTTGCGGAAATTTTGAAGATGGAGCTGCTCTAGATACACCTTTAATGCTCAAATACGTTCTCGTAGAGCATCAAATCTAGGTCGACAAAGGTGGGTAAACACTTGAGGCAAGACTGCGCCAGTTCCCAACGGTCTTCGCGCTTCAGCATTTCAATCAACGCCTTCTGGACGGGAATCAGATAGCGC